>JASFQX010000233.1:0-4372 GCA_050115215.1 Chloroflexota bacterium | reverse complement strand
CGGCTGGGTCGATCTCACCAGCCCGAGCGTGGGTGAGACGATCGATCGGCTCCGCGCCCGACCCGACGGCCGCTGGCTCAAAGGGATCCGCCACCAGGTACATGACGAGGACGATCCCGACTGGCTCTTGCGCCCGGACGTGCAGCGGGGCCTCCGGGCCGTGGGGGACGCAGGGCTGGTCTACGACCTGCTCATCCGCCCGCGCGAGCTGCCCGCGACGTTGGAGCTGGTGGCTGGCCTGCCGGGCATCCGCTTCGTGGTCGATCACATCGCCAAGCCGCCCATCGCGGGCGGCGAGCTCGAGCCGTGGGCCGGCCACATGCGCCGGCTGGCCGAGCACCCGGGGGTGACGGTCAAGGTCTCCGGCATGGTCACCGAGGCCGACTGGGAGTCGTGGTCCGTCGAGGATCTCCACCCCTACGTGGAGCGGCTCCTCGAGTGGTTCGGGCCGGCGCGCCTGATGCTCGGATCCGACTGGCCGGTGTGCACGCTCGCAGCCAGCTACGAGGAGGTGCACGAAGCGGCGGTCGACCTGATGGCTGATCTTTCGGACGAGGAGCGGGCAGCGGTCTTCGGGGCCACGGCCACGACCGTCTATGGACTCGACCGGGCCGCCGCACCAGGACCTCAGTAGACGCCGTACTCCTGCAGCGTCTCCCACATCGCCATCACGTTCTCGACCGGCACGCCCGACTGGATGATGTGGATGGGTGCGAAGACGTAGCCACCGCCCGGCGCGAGATCATCGATGCGGCGCCTGGTCTCGTCGCGCACCTCCTGTGGCGTCCCGAAGGGCAGGACGTGCTGGGTGTCGCAGCTGCCGCCCCAGACGGTCAGGTCCTTGCCGAACTCTCGCTTGAACTTGGCCGTGTCGTCCATGCCCGCGCAGCTGACCTGCCAGGGATTGATGATGTCCACGCCCGCTTCGATGAGCAGCGGCAGCGTCTCATAGATGGCCCCGTCGTTGTGGAAGAACACGTAGACCTTGGCCTTCGACGGCGTCGACTTGAGGAACTGGAAGAGGCGCTTGTGGTACGGCCACACCAGATCCTTGTACATCTCCAGCGAGACCAGCAGTCCGTTCTGACCGCCGAGGTCGTCGGCGCAAGAGACGATGACGTAGTCCTCTTCGACCAGCTCGAGGACGCGGCCCCAGTACTGCATCTTGAGCTCGAGGATCTTCTCCATCTTGGCCCTGCAGAGCGCCGGGTTCGTGGCCATGTCCATGTAGTACTTCTCATAGCCCGTCATCCACATGACGTGCTCCCACATGCCTGAGCTGGCACGCCCCAGGAAGACCGCCTTCTGCTCCTCGCGGGCGACCTTCCGCGCTCGCTCCCCCATGCCCGCCGTGCGGGCCGGGTCGAGCATGTCCGGCCAGGGGTAGGCCGCGACCTCCTCCAACGTGTCGACCTCGGCGAAGGGGTGCAGGTAGAGATCGTGGTAGTGGCCGCCGACCTCGGGCATCTGCCAGCCGATGCCGAACTCGTCGATGTATCGGTAGTGGTCGCCGACCAGGCCCAGATCCTGCTCGAGGCCGGGGTCGGAGGGGTCGTTGGGCGGGACGATCTTGACGTCGACGCCGAGCCGGTCGATGAGGTCGTCGGCCATCACGCCCGTCTGGATGATGCGGTTGTCCAGCTCGACCTCCGGGTCAAGACCGAGATGCTCGCGCATGGCTCGCATGGTGTGGCGGTTGATGCCCGCTACCTCGGCGCCGCCGAAGTCGAGCGGGACCTTGTCGGGCTCCACGTGGTCGAGCGCCGCCCGCACGCGCGCGACGCTGCTCATCGCCGTCATCGGTTCCTCCTGGCTTAGCCCTGGCCCACCCGGGGCCGGGTCATCTCCTCAGCCATGTAGCGGCACGCCTGCGCGTCGAGGACTCCGAACCTGTTCATGCGCCTGTCCTTTCACCATCGGCGAATTGCGACATTCATCAGATGATATGCTCAATCGGTCACCTGAGACAGTGGCTTGACGACCGTCCCGGAAGGGGCCGGGAGGCGGTCGGAAGGACTAGCGAGGGGAGGTGGGCTGACCGGACCGAGATCCGACTCGACCGCAGCAGTCACCTGCTGCCCGGTGGCGGCACACTGCCCGTCACCACGAACACCGTCGATAGTCACGAACACTTGGAGGTTCAGATGGCAATCAGCAGACGAGCTATCGTCGTAGGCCTCAGCGCCCTCATGACCATGGCACTCGCCGCGCCCGCGATCGCACAGGAGGGCGAGGACTACTCCGACGTCCGCGTGGCGATCGTTCCCGGCGGCCCGCACCCGTACTTCCTGCCGATGGAGCCCGGCCTGGCCGACTCCGTGGCTGCGCACGGTCTGGGTGAGAGCGAGTTCCGCGCCCCCGCCCAGTGGGATCTCCAGGCCCAGAACCAGCTCCTCAACAGCATGGCCGCCCAGGGCTTCAACGCCTTCGGCATCTTCCCCGGTGACGCCAACGCCACCAACGCCATCATGAGCGAGCTGGCCGCTGCCGGCTTCCCGATCATGGCCATCGCCGGCTGCGTGACCGAGCCCACCGATGCTGCGTTCTGCTTCGGCACCGACGTCGGTGAGTCCGCCTACCTCGGCACCAAGGCCCTCATCGAGGCCATCGGCGGCGAGGGCAGCATCATGCACGGCACCGGATTCCTCGTCGACCCCAACACCCAGATCCGGATCGAGGCCGTCGAGCGCGCGGTCGCCGAGACCGACGGCGCGGTGGAGATCGTGGAGCATCTCGCCGATATCGATGACCAGGAGTCCGCGGACGAGACGATCAACTCGTTCCTCGCGGCTCGCGGCGACGAGATCGACGGCATCGTCACCACCGCCTATGTGCCCTCCACCGTTTCGGCGACGGCACTGCGCACCATCGGTGATGGGCGCATCCGGATGGTCGGCATCGACGACGATCCCATCGTCCTCGACGCCATCCGCGACGGCATCATCGACGGCACCATGGCCCAGAACCCGTACGGGCAGGCCTTCGTGGGCGCGCAGGTCCTGGCCATGCTGAAGCACGGCTGCACCCCCAAGGAAGACGCGCCGTACTTCGTGAGCTCGGGCACGCTGCTGATCTCGGCCGACAACGTCGAGACCTACGGCGAGGATCTCAAGGCCCTCACGGCGCAGATCAGCGAGGAGTTCCCCGGGGCGTACCTAGACTGCCCGGCGTAGACCAGCGGATGTGACCCGGGCGACACGGCCCGGGTTCGTGACCGCGAGGTGTGGGTCACCCCGAGGTGACCCCTCCTCGCGGGGCCACACCGCGCATGCCGCTCAAGGACCGACGGCACGTTGACACAGATCAGGGACACCCTCAAACGCAACTCGGCTCAGCTTGGGCTGCTGGCTGTCACCATCGCCTTCTGGCTGGTGTTCAGCACGATGGCCACCGGGTTCCTCAGCGACTTCAACCAGTTCACGCTGCTGCGCTTCGCGGCAGTGCAGATCACTATCGCCTTCGGGCAGATGATCGCCCTGTCGGCGGGAGAGATGAACCTCTCGCTGGGTGCCATCGGTGGCGCCGTGGCCATGTGTGCCGGCGGGCTGATGGAGATCTTCCACCTCGACCCCTTGCTGGCGATCCCCATCGCCCTGGCCCTGGGCGCGCTGATGGGCGCGACCAACGGCTTCCTGACGGTGCGCACCGGCATCAACAGTTTCGTCATCACGCTCGCGACGGCCAGCGTCTACACGGGCTTGATGCTGGCCATCACCCAGGCCGATTCGTATGACGACCTGCCCCAGGCGTTCCTGACCTTCAGCCGCATCCGCGTCATGGGCTTCCCGGTATCGCCACTGGTGCTGGTCATGCTGGGCGCGGCCGCGGCCCTGTGGCTGCTCTACAACAAGACGAGGCTGGGCCGCGAGATCCTCGCGGTGGGCTCGAATCGCCGGGCGGCGGCGATGTCGGGCGTCAACGTCGGGATGACGCTCATCAAGACGCACATGCTCTCCGGGCTGCTGGCCGGCCTGGCCGGCGTCATGAGCGCCGCCATGCTGGCCGACGCGGTCCCCCGCATCGGTATCGACTGGCTGCTGCCCTCGTTCGCCATCGCGGTCATCGGCGGCACCGCCATCACCGGGGGCTCCGTCTCGGTGGGCGGCGCCATCATCGGCGGCCTGCTCGTTGCCAGCATCACCAACGGCGTGCTGCTGCTCAACGTGAGCAACTTCTTCGTGAACCTCTTCCTCGGGCTGATCCTGCTGCTGGCGGTCAGCCTCGATCGCATCCGGGCCGTGGTCGAGGAACGCTGGTCGCTGAGGGCCGCACGGTGAGCCAGGCGACGGCACTCGCTCGGGGACGCCAGACGCTGTCGCGGTTCTCGGAACACAGCTGGGCCGGCCTGCTGGTCATCGTCCTGTTCATGGTG
>JASFQX010000232.1:0-4397 GCA_050115215.1 Chloroflexota bacterium | reverse complement strand
GCCAGGCAGCTCCTCGTACTCGACCGCCACCCTACGCGCGCCCTCTTCGGCGGCATCGAGGCTGTCGGCCGCCACGGCGGCCACGGGTTCGCCGTGGAACTTCGTCTCGCCCACGGCTAGCACCGGGCGATCCTGGTACTGGGGTCCGTAGCGGGGCACGGGCTGCGGCAGGTCGTCGGCCGTCAGCACCAGCCGCACGCCCGCCACCGCCAGCGCCTCACGCTTGTCGACGCCGAGGATGCGCCCGCGTCCGCAGGGGATGGTCACGAGCTTGACGTAGAGGCCGTCTTCGAAGGGGATGTCGGCGAGGTACTGCTGGGCTCCGGTGACACGGTCGTAGCCGCCTACGCGAGGCGGCGACAAGCCGACCTTGGGGCCCGTCACGTCGACGACTCCCCAGGGCTGCGTTCGCGCGCGGCGCGCTGGACGGCCGCTGCCTGGCGCACGGCCTCGAAGATCTGCTCATAGCCTGCGCAGCGGCAGAGATTGCCCGCCAGCGCCTCCTGGATCTGCTGCTCGGACGGATCGTCGTTGTGCTCGAGCAGGGCCGTGGCCGACATCAGCTGGCCGGGGATGCAGAAGCCGCACTGTGCGGCGCTGTTGTCGAGGAAGGCCTCCTGCAGCGGGCTCAGCTCACCTTCGTCGGCCAGGCCCTCGACGGTCGTGACGGCGGCCCCGTCAGCCTCCACCGCCAGCATCAGGCATGAGTTCACCGACCGGCCATCGACGAGCACGGTGCAGGCGCCGCACTCTCCCACCAGGCAGCATTCCTTGGAGCCGGTGAGGCCGACCTCGTAGCGCAGCACCTCCAGCAGCGTGTGGTGGACCACGACCTCCAGCTCGCGGCGCCGGCCGTTGATGGTGATGGTGATGGGCAGCAGGTCGACCATCTAGCGGGCACTCCTCGAGGATCGGGCGAGGGCGGTGTCGAGCGCGCGCATCGAGAGCACGCGCAGCATGGCCAGGCGGTAGTCGGGGCTGGCACGAAGGGAGCGGGCCGACGGGCTGGCCTGGGAGAGCAGCTCCTCCAGCACCGCCGCCCGCGCCTCGGGTGCCGCTTCGGGGTCGGCCAGGACACCCGAGTCGTCGCGCACCAGGAAGGCCCGCGGGCCGACGCTGCCGTAGGCGAGGATGGCGGCACCCTCCGGCTCCACCGCCGCGCAGAGGGTGATCGAGGCCAGGTCGGTGCCGCGACGGCGCACGAGACGCGTGTACGCTGCGCCGAACCCAGCGGGCGGGATGGGCACCTCGATGGCCGTGACCAGCTCGCCCCGCCGCAGGTCGGTGCGCTTGGCGCCGAGGATGAAGTCGTCCAACAGGACGCGGCGCTCGCCATGTGGCCCCAGGACCACGGCCGTGGCCCCGTAGACCAGCAACGGCGGGATGGTGTCGGCGGCGGGCGAGCAGGTGCAGACGTTGCCCGCCAGCGTGGCGCGGTTGCGGATCTGGACCGAGCCCACCCAGCGCGCGGCCTCGGCCAGGGCCCGCAGCTCCGCGAACACACCCTCGTGCGCCTCGACCTCACCCATCACGGCCAGGGCGCTGAAGAGGTAGCGGCCGTCCTGGCGCACGATCGTCGGCCCGCTCAGGTCGAGCACGCGCTTGAGGTCGACCACCACCCTTGGCCGCAGGGACTCGTCGCGCAGGCCGACCACCAGATCGGTCCCGCCGGCGAGCACCATGGCCTCGTCGCCGGCCTCCCACAGGACCCGCGTGGCCTCGGCCAGGCTGCCCGGTCGCTCGTAGGCGAACCTGCGCATGTCGTCCCGCCCCCGCCGCCCTAGAGGACGGCGTCGACCTCGTCCATCAGCACCTGCGGTGTCGCGGCGCGGACGAAGTAGAAGGGCCGGTCGCCGAACTTCTGCACGAACCGGGCACGGTCCCGGCGCAGCGCCTCGGTGTCGGTCAGAGGCATGGGGAAGCCGGGAGCCAGCAGCTCGTTGGTGAGGAAGTAGTTCTGCAGCGAGTGGAGGGCCTGAAACTGCGACTCGAACTCGCCCAGCTGCTTGGTGCTGGGGTCGAAGTTGCCGTCGATGGCCGGCAGCACGACGACATCGACCTCGCTGACATCGGGATACTCCTCCCACGTCGGCATGTCGCCCCAGAACTTGCTCACGCCCTGGGTGGGAGCGGCCTTGTCGGCCCGCTCGGTGCCCTTGGCCCGCTTCTCGCGCAGGAAGACCGACTTGGAGCCCATGACCGCCCTGATGTCCTCGTCGATGACGGTCGTCTCGGTGCTGATGAGCAGGCCACCGCGACGGCAGGCCTCGATCTGGCCCATGGACTTGCCGTGGTTGGACTCGCCGCCCAGGAACAGGATCGACCGGTCCCGGTAGCGGACCGCCGACGAGTGCGAGGGGTGCAGCCCCTGGGCCTCCATGCGCAACGCGAGCATGGTCACGAGCACCTTCTGGATGGCGCCCACGGACCAGTCGCCGGCAAGGTGCATGGCGTGGCCGTCGTAGCTGATGTCCTTGGCGGCCTCGACGTCCCAGACGACGTCGGGCTGCTCGACGCTGACGGCGTCCTCCATGGCCACCGCGGCCAGGCGGTAGTTGAGGAAGTCCATGTCGTCGACGATGCTCTCGCGGGCCGGGCCGCCAAGGACATCGACCCGAAGGCGCGCCGGACCGGCCGACATCTCCTGGCTGAGTACGAGCTCTGGCATGGTGTCCTTTCGCTGTGGAGGGGCTAGATGGCGACGGCCGGCATCCGGTCCGGCCGCGGCTGCTGGTCGGCGTCGTCGTCGGGTTCGTGGTGCGGCCAGACCTTGGCCAGGGCCGCGGCGGCAGCCTCGAAGTGGACCCGGAAGGCTTCCTCGATGAGCTCGGGGTTGCCCCGGCGCAGGGCCTCGATGATGGGCAGGTGCCGGTCGGCGACGGCCCGCCGGTCCACGCCCGGCGAGACGATGGTGATGTAGGTGCGCAGGAACGGCTCGAGCGTGCCCCACACCCGCACGAGGGTGGCGTTGCCCGAGTGCTGCATGATCAGCCGGTGGAAGTCGGTGTCGGCGGTGGCCTCGCCGAAGGGATCGCCCTCGGTGGCCGCGGCGCGCATCTCCTCGGTCAGCTCACGCAAGCGGTCCAGGTCATCAGCGGTGATGTTTTCCACCGCCAGGACGGCCCCGTGGCCCTCGAGGATGGCGCGTACCTCGAAGGCCTCGAGCAGCTCCTCGATGGACGGACGGCGCACGCGGGCACCCTTGAACGGAGCGGTCTCGACCACGCCCAGCGCCTCCAGGTCCCGAAGGGCCTCGCGCACCGGGGCCTGGCTGGTGCCGAACTCCTTGGCCACGCGCGTCTCCACGATGCGGGCACCGGGTGGGTAGCGGCCGTCAAGGATCGCCTGCAGGAGGCGACCCTTGACCTGCTCGCTGAGGACGCTGCGCGTGATGCCCGCGTCGTCCGTCATGGCGGGTTCCGCCGGATCCCTAGAGGATCTCGACCACGCCGGCGTTGCCGTCGACGCGGAGGCGATCACCGGTCTTGATGTCGTAGGTGGCGGTGGAGGTGCCGACCACGGCCGGGATGCCGTACTCGCGGGCCAGGACCGCCGGGTGCGAGACGGTGCCGCCGGCGTCGGTGACCACGGCGATGATCTTGCCGTAGAGCACCTGCCAGGCGGGGTTGGTCATCTGGCACACGAGGATCTCGCCCACCTGCAGGCTGTCGAACTCGGCCTCCGAGTTGACCACGCGGGCCACGCCCTCGACCACGCCCGGCGAGCCGGCGATGCCGCTGACCACCCCAGCCACCTTCTCCTGGCTGCGATGGAACTTGTCGGGGAAGCCCCACAGGTTGAGATAGGGGAAGGCCAGCTGCGTCTCGGTGGCGGTGCCGACCCAGTCCTTGGGCTGGACCTTCTCCGCTGCGTGCCACTTGTCCCAGGCCGCGGCCGCGATGGCCCGGCCATCCATGCTGTCGGGGTCGCCGATGAAGGCGCGCAGCTGGTTGTAGCGGAACATGACCACGTCGTCGGCCTTGTCCAGCTTCCCCATCTCCACGAACTTCTCACCGATGGCCACGAGCACGAGGCGCACGTGCGCATTGGCACCCTGGTCGATGTAGAAGTGGTGGTCGGGCGTGAGCGGCGCCATCTTGAGGTTGATCTCGTTAGCCTCGCGCATCTTCTCCAGCGCCTCGCCCTCGAGACCCTCGAGGATCTCCGCGGCGGCGGCCTCGATGTCGGCGCGCAGCTCGCCGATGGCCTTGTTGTAGTCGTAGTCGGAGGCGTACTGGTCGCGGACCAGCTGGATGATCGGGGTCATGTCCTCACGGAAGGTGGGGAACACGAACTCGTGGCTCCAGACGGCGTGCCAGCCGAACTCCAGCTGGTAGGGCACGATGCGCTCCTCGATGAAGCGCTGGCCGCGGGGGCTGGCCTCGAGGGCCGGCCGG
>JASFQX010000231.1:0-4423 GCA_050115215.1 Chloroflexota bacterium | reverse complement strand
CGCATCCTGCACCGAAGGCGCGGTATCGAGGATGCGCAGCGCATTGGCCACCGCCGGTCGCGACTTGCCGACTCGCTCCGCCACCCGCTCCTGCGTCAGCCCGAACTCGTCCATCAAGTGCAGATATGCCCGCGCCTCATCAAGCGCGTTGAGCTCGGAGCGCTGGATGTTCTCAACAAGGGCGAGCTCGAGACGCTCTTGTTCGTTAGCCGTACGAACTACTGCGGGAATGGTCTCGAGCCCGAGCATGGCCGCGGCACGCCAGCGGCGCTCGCCAGCGATCAGCGTGAAGTGATCCCCGGCCTCGACGACGACCACTGGCTGCAGCACGCCATGGGCGGCGATCGAGTCTGCCAGCTGCCGTAGCTCGTCGGCATCGAATGATCGACGAGGCTGATCAGGGTTGGGCGAGACCGATGCGACAGGCACATCGCGCGTGAGCGATACGCCGGAGGGCGCGGTCGGAATCAGCGAGGCAAGCCCGCGGCCGAGCCCACTGCTTCTCCGGGATTCCACTGCCATGGACTAGGTCACCTCGACTTCCTGTTCACTTCTGGGCGCCTGATAGCGATCCTGGGCTACCCGTAGCTCATCCCCTGGATGCAGACCGGTGCGCTCCAGCAACTCGGCGGCAATGGTTTGATACGCCAGTGCACCGCGGGAGTGCGGGCTGTACTGGGCGATGGGCTGACCGTAGCTGGGGGCTTCAGCGAGACGAACGCTACGCGGCACGACCGCCCTGAAGACCTGGTCGCCGAGGTGCCGGCGGACTTCAGCAGCGACATCGGCCGACAAGCTCGTTCTGCCGTCGTGCATGGTCAGGATCACACCCTTCGTTTCGAGCCTCGGATTGAGGTGCTCGCGGATGAGCGCGATCGTGGCCATCAACTGACCGAGGCCCTCCAGCGCGTAGTACTCGCACTGAAGCGGAATCAGGACGGCATCGGCCGCGGTAAGTCCGTTGACGGTCAGCAGGCCTAGCGAAGGCGGGCAGTCAAGCAGGATGAAGTCGAACTCGTCCCCTACCCCATCGAGCGCTCGCCTGAGTCGTCGCTCGCGACCGGTGTTCGGTACGAGCTCGACCTCGGCGCCCGCCAGGCTTCGGTCCGAGGGAAGGATCGAGAGGCCGTCCAGCGAAGACGACCGAAGCACGCGAGTGAGCGGCATCTCGGTGAGGAGGACGTCGTAGACGGAGGCCTCGAGTGTCGTTCGGTCGATACCGAGGCCGCTGGTCGCATTGCCTTGAGGATCGAGGTCGACCAGAAGAACGCGGCGACCATCCAGCGCCAGGTACGCAGCAAGGCTAACCACGGTCGTGGTCTTTCCGACTCCGCCCTTCTGGTTGGCGCAGGCGATGATCTCGCCCACTTAACTCCCGACCCTCGTGGTACTCACGTTGCTCATGATAGTGGCAGGACGGGGATGTTGCTTTCTGTCAACGCTTGAGCGGGCGCAGCTCATGCGCGCGTGGACGTCACCGGCGCGCGAACGTGGCTCGAGGATCGAAGGCTTCAAGTTATCCGCACGATATCCACAGCCGGGGTGGAAGGGGAGCGGCTGAGTGGTCGGACCAGCGCTTTGCGCGAAAGACGTCGACCCGTCCAGGCCCGACAGGCACCCGGGTCTCGAGCCGTGCTGGCGCATCGACGGCTAGCGCGATGTTCCACGTGGAACAGCCAGGCGTCCTCGTGGTAGCCGGCCGATCAGAGCACTAGCGCATCAGTGGCTGATGTCACGAGAATACCGCATCCGGGGACGATTGCGCGCCAGTCGAGCATCGAAGCGACGTCTAGCCACAGACTGCCCCGTAGCCGATATGCTCGAGCATCACTCCAATCGATACGCTCGACGTAGGGTCGGGGCTGCCGCCTGACCGCACCTCTGATGCGTCGGCTGCCGGGGGAGGGGAGTGCACGCTGGCTGCGCCTGGGGCCGCTGGCTGGCTGCGATGCTGGCCGCTCGCGGGCGGCCACCGGGGTCGCTGTCCGGCCGCTGCCGGGCCGATCACTGGCTGCAGACGGGCGACTGACCGGGGTACTTCCGGCCTCGTCTATACTCGGAGCCGTGGTGGGCCGCAGCGCGAGGGGCGACTCGGGCGCGCCACCGTTAGCCGTGGAACCTCGAAGCATCGACAGACACTATGAGCGTGTTGGCTCCTGCCGTGGGAGCCGTCCTGGCCGCCATCCTGGAGTCGAGCGTCCTGACCCATCTTCAGGTGGGCAGTGTCGGGCCCGACCTTGTCTTCTCCGTGGGCATCGCCGTTGCGATGGTCCTGGGGTTCGAGAGTGGCATGACCTGGGCCTTCGTCGGGGGCGTCACGCTCGATCTGCTTCTGCCTGGGCGTCCCCTGGGCTCGTCGGCGCTGGCCCTGTTGCTGGTGACCGGCGCGGCGCTGCTCGTCGCCCGCGTGCTTTGGCCCCCCCGCCTCGTCTTCGTCGTGGGCACGGCGTTCGTGCTCTCCTTCGTCTATCAGATGCTGTTGCTGGGCTTGCTGACACTCACCGACGGCGTCGGGGTGCCCGGCATCGCGCTACCGGAGCTCGTCGCCATCGGGCTGCTCAACGCGGTCATCGCCGGTCTGTCGGTGCCAGTGCTCCGCGCTCTCGAGCTGCGCTTCGGCGAGCAGGAGCGACTGGCGTGGTGATGCCGTGACCGACGATCGCGTCCGGCTGGAGACGACCCCCGGCCCTCACCGCAACCTGGCGCCTCGCTTCATCGCCTTCGGTATCGCCATCGTGCTGTCCGTAGCGGGCCTGGGCCTGCGACTGTTCCAGCTGCAGCTGGCGGAAGGGTCGACGTACGCTGCCTACGAGGGAGTGGAGCTGACCACGGAGCGGCCGCTCCCGGTCGCTCGCGGCCTGATGTACGACCGCAAGGGCCGGCTGCTCGTCGAGAACGTGCCGACCTTCGTGCTGCGCATCCGTCCCTCCGGGCTGCCCTTCGATGACCGGCTGGAGGTGGCCAGGCGCATCTCCGACCTTACCGGCGTCAAGACCCGCAAGATCATCGAGCGCCTCGACCGTCACACGGGCTCCCAGTACGACCTCGTCCGCATCACCGACATCGGGACCGAGACCGCGCGGGTCATCGCCGAAGACCCACGCTCGTTCCCGGGCGTCAGCGTGGACCTGGAGGCCAGGCGTCACTACACCCAGGGCAGGCTCATGTCCCACGTGCTCGGCTGGACCGGTCGCATCAATGCCAGCGAGTACGAGCGCCTGAAGGATGATGGGTACTACCCCGAGGACCTGCTGGGCAAGGCCGGCCTGGAGGCGACATGGGAAGACGTCCTGCGCGGGACCTATGGCCTGGAGGAAGTCGACCTCGACCGCGAGGGCCATGAGCTGCAGGCGCCGGTCATCCTGCGCGAGCCTGAGCCGGGCCATTCCCTGGTGCTGACCATCGACACCAAGGTCCAGAAGAACGCCGAGAAGGCGCTGACGTGGGCCATGAACAAGATCGGCGTCAAGCGCGGCACGTTCCTGGCCATGAACCCCCAGAACGGCGAGATCCTGGCCATGGTCTCGATGCCCGCGTACGACAACAACCAGTTCGCCCAGGGCATCTCCATGTCCGCCTACAACCGGCTGCTCAAGGACCCGTCCAAGCCCATGCTCAACGTGGCTATCAACGAGCAGTACCCGCCGGGCTCGACCTACAAGCTGGTCACCGGCACGGGCGCGCTCGCCGACGGCCGCATCAGCACGACCTCGCGCGTCAAGACCGAGCCCTTCCTCGAGATCGGCGACTGGAAGTACTGGGAATGGAACCGCGAGGGCTGGGGCCCGCTCAACATCTTCGATGGCTTCGGTCATTCGAGCGACACGTTCTTCTACCAGCTCGCCGGCCGCCTCGGCATCGATCGCCTCGCCTACTGGGCCCACCAGTTCGGGTTCGGCAAGCCCACCGGCATCGATCTGCCCGGCGAGGCCAGCGGCATCGTGCCCACCAACGAATGGAAGCGCCGAACGAAGAACGAGATCTACTTCACCGGCGAGCTGTACCAGGCCGGCATCGGCCAGGGCTACAACATGAGCACCCCGATCCAGGTGCTCAACGCCTACGCCGCCCTGGCCAATGGCGGCAAGCTCTACAAGCCGCAGCTCGTACGCAAGGTCATCGACGCCGACCAGAAGCTTGTCGAGCGGGTCCAGCCGGAGCTCATCCGCAAGCTTGATGCCGACCGCTCCGTGCTACGCACGATGCGCGTTGCGGCCCGACGTGTCGTGACCATCCGCCACACCGACAACCTCGTGGACCTGCCGATCGTCGTCGCCGGCAAGTCCGGCACCGCCGAGTTCGGCCTGCGCGACAAGCAGGGCCGGCTGCCCTTCAGCAACTGGTTCGCGGCCTTCGTGCCAAAGCAGGCCCGCAAGACCGCCTCCGATCCCAGCGGTCTGGCTGCGGTCAAGCGCGAGGACGC
>JASFQX010000230.1:0-4444 GCA_050115215.1 Chloroflexota bacterium | reverse complement strand
GACGAGGCCCATCTTCGGCCCTGGCTGGTGTCGGTCGCCGTCAACGAGGCCAAGCGGGTCCTGCGCAAGCGTCGACGACGCGCCCAGGTCGAGGTCGCCATCGACGTGGCCGGCGAGCCGGGAGGCGTGGATCCCGCGACCGGCATCTCTTCGATGGACCTCAACGACGCCCTCGACCGCCTCGATCCCGACGACCGGGCGCTGCTGGCGATGCGCTACGTCGCGGGCTTCGACTCGAACGAGTTGGCCATCGCCCTGGGCATCAGCCCGTCGGGCACCCGCAACCGACTCGAGCGGCTGTGCAAGCGACTCAGACAGGAACTCGCGTGATGGATGACATGCAGGCCTTCGACAAGCAGCTCACAAGCGTGGTCCTCCGGCGGGTCGGGCCGTCCGAGCCCGTCGATGACCTCGCCATCTTCGAAACCGTCACCGCCGCGAACCGACAGCAGAGATGGGGGTTCACGATGTTCTCCGCAGTCAAGGTCGTCGCCGCTGCCGCCATCGTGGCGCTGTTCGGCGGCTTCCTGCTCGCGGGTGTCATGACGACGCAGCATGGGGGCGAGAGCGTTCCCGCTGCCCCCGGCGCTTCCATGGGGACAGTGGCGGTCTGCCCACCCGATGCCATGCCGGACCAGCCGGGCCCGATCGATCAGGCGCGGCCGCCAGATGGTCAGGCGGTCGCCGCCGCCTTCGACCGTGCCGCGGGGAAGATCGTCTACCTCGCGGTGGTCGATGGAATCCGCGAGACGTGGCTCTTCGATGTCTGCACCAACACCTGGTCGCTGGCTCAGCAGGGTGCCGATCCGGGCGCGTTCGCGGGGGCGGCGATCTACGATCCCGTCGCGGAACGGACGATCCTGGTCGATTGGGGGGCCGTCTGGACCTACGATCTGCCGTCCAACACCTGGGCAGAGCGCCAGACAGCCCCGTTCACGGACTCGGGACCAGTGCGACTAGCCTTCGACTCCGGTGCCGGTCACGTGGTCGGGCTGTCGCTCCAGTACCCGTACCCGATGTGGAGCTACGACGCCGTGGCCGACCTCTGGCATCCCATCCAACAGAAGGGTGCGCCGGTGAACCGCACGTTCGAAACGCACACTCTGTTCACCTACGAGGGGAACGTCGGTCGCCTGTTCGCCTACGGGTGGGATGAAGGCGGCTGGCTTCTCGACAACGGGGCGGGCACATGGGAGCCGACCGCGACGGGGCCGGACTTCAGCTTCGGCGGCTATATCTCCTGGGGCGGCGAGATCGTCTACGACGAGGGCGTCGGGCGGACCGTGCTCTCAAGTGACGGCCGTGTCATCGCCTATGACGGGATGGCCGACCGCTGGGAAACGCTGTTCGATCCGCGCGCGGCGGATGAGAGCGGCGGTCCAGCGCGCTACCCACAAGGGATGCACGGCCGGCTGGTCTACGACCCCGTCAACGAGCGCATCGTGTCGGTCGGTGGGGACGCGAGGTTGCCTGACGGCACCTGGCCTCCACGTGACGATGTCTGGGCCTTCGACGCCCGGACCCGCGAGTGGATCGAGCTGCTGCCCTCATCGGCGAGACACTCGCCCTCAGTGTCGGTCATGGCTGCGATCGCTACCAGCACACCCGCAACGGAGTCAACACAGAGGGAAGAACCATGAACGCGCACAACGTGACTGTTGCGGCGGTGTTGCTCGGCTTGACGCTCGGCATAACGCCCGCCATGTCGTCCACAGCGCAAGAAGGAGCGACCCAACGCGACCTGATGGAGGTCGAACGGATCAGCGAGGTTCCGTACCTCGTGGGATCGGATGGGTCGGTGCACGAGCTGACCGTCTACACCCCTACCGCGTCGGGGCCCTGGCCGACTGTGGTCATGATCCACGGCGGTGGCGGAACCTTCGGCGCTTCCCTGCTCGACCCGTGGGCTCAGGTCGTCGCGGCCGAAGGTGCGGTCGTGTTCATCCCGCGCTGGCCCAACTCTGAGCTCCAGCCGGATGCAGCCGACACCATGGCCGCGTTCGCCGACATCACCGCACAGCTCGCCTGCGCGGTGCGCTTCGCCCGCTCCGAAGGCGAGCGATACGGTGGCGACCCGACCGATGTCTCGCTGTTCGGGCACTCGGGGGGTGGCCACTGGGCCTCGATCATCGCGCTCACCGATCCCGCGGTCTCCGCCGCCTGCCTCGCAGAAGCCGACTCGGCGGTCCCCGATGATCTGGTGCTGTTCGAGGGCGACTGGCTCCTGCATGGGCACCCGGCGTGGGACTCGCTGCTCGCGCAGGACCATGCGGTCTGGGCTGCCCAGACGCCCTGGCCGCACCTGGCCGACGGACCCAGGCTACCCGTCACCATCCTCGACTCGAACGACCCGAGCCTTGCCATCCGGCCACGGGAACGGATCGAAGAGTCGATGGCCCTGCGAGACCCTGGCGGTGCACTCATGGCTGCGCTCGATCAGGCGGGTGCTCTGGCAGACGAACGGCTCACCGAGACCGAGGCACAGCACCTGCTGGCCGATGAACTGGAGGCTTTCGGCTATCCGGTGGCGGTCCTCGATCTCCCGGACTCCGACCACGAGCGGCTCAGCGAGGCGGCTCTCGCGATGCTCGTCGACGCTCTGATCTCCGGGTCGAAGGTGTCGTTGGTGGAGTAGGCGGGCCTGCGCCCATACCGGATTTCATGGAGGGCTTCGAGGGCGGCGTCGACCCGATGGACGGCATCGTCGTGGTCGTTTCCTCGATCCTGGCCGCCGCGCACATCGCGGCAGGGGTTCGCCGTCTGGCGTGGCCACCGCTGGGGCGTGCTGCTCGGCATCGTGTTCGCGGTCGTCGGGCTGCTGTTCTGCGTGCTTGGCCCCCTGGAAGGGCGCGATGGGGCTCTACTACTCGGCGGGCAGGTCGGGGACGGCTGGGACCTCATCGGTGGGCACGATGACACCGAGCCACCTGACGTCTTCGGTGTCGCCCGTCTCGGCGAAGAACATGGTGAGCCCCTCGTAGCCGCCCTCGCCGACCAGCTCGGCCAGGAACTGCACGGTCGGTGGTCCATCGGACGGGAACGTCAGGAACCCTCGATTGCTGCCGACCCACGACCCGCCGTCGTTGACGAGTCGCACGGCGTCCGAACTGATGCGGCCACCATCCCCGTCGGCGACCTCGACCGGAGCCCCCGCCGCGACCTGGGTCAAAGTGCCCGATGCCCGCTGGTCGGTCGACTCGACCGGGCCGACAAGGATGGTCGCCCCGGTGCCAGGGTCCGTGGTGACTTCCGGCTCCTCGGCGCGTTGGATGGTGAACGTGGACGGAGCCATCGGGTCCGCTTCCTGCGCCGCGACCCCGACCGCCGCGCCTGCCAGCAGGCCGACCGCGAGGATGGAGATGGTGGTGGTCCTGATCGCCCGCACGGGGACCCTCCCTGCCCCCCGTGGTGCATCCGGGGACGGACGAGCCCCTTGCTGTCCGTGGGACCGGCGCAAGGCATCAGGGTAGCAGCGGTGTCTAGCGTCGAGGCGGCAGCGGACCTGGTAATCCGACCGCACGCGACGCGGCTGCTACCCGACCTCGAGGTAGTAGTCCAGGACCGATCCGACCAGCAGGCCGACGGCGATGATGCTGCCGAGCCCTGATCGTGGTGCCCTTCACTTGAGATGGACGAGGCCACGATGACCATCCTCGCTTGGCGTGGAGACACATGGCGTCCAGCGGCCCGTGAGATGGGCGACCCACGGTTCGAGGGGCGCTACTCCATCAGCTACGACACCGACAGCTACGTCGCCCCCGGCCTCACGGCCCAGGATGTCGTCGGAGCCGGCACCTGGCGTATCGAGAACGATGACGGCGCATGGCAGGGCTCGTACCACATCATGGACCCGCTCGACGGGGAAGACGTGACCGTGACGGTGGCGCTGGCCGGCGAGGGAGCGTACGAGGGGCTGACAGCCATCGTGGAGTCGGCGTTCGACTCGGTGGCCTGCGTGTGGCAGTGGCGCGGCCTCGTCGTCGATGGGGATCTTCCTCCCTACCCGGAGCCGCCTGCCGAGTAGCCGACCGGACAGGCCCCTAGCGACCCAACGCCCGTCCCGCGAGGGGCGGGCCTCTTCATGGTCGCGGCTGCCGCCGATCAGACCTCCACCCGACCACGACCCGACCACCCGCCACGCTTGAGCGCCGCGAGCCAGACCACCCATACACCGACATACCCCTGCACGACGAGGTCAGCCCCTGCACCGCAGCGGCTCCAGCAGCCTGGAGAAGCGCCTCCCGCTGCCGTCTTCAGGACCTCCGCCTCTTGAACCTCGTGTCAGGGCTGTAGCGTCATACCCACTGAGCGGGAGGCGACGACGCACGGCCCGTGATCATGGCCGCCTGGACCGCGCCGAGCCACTGGCGAACCCGGTCCGCGCAGAAGAGGGGGGACGTTATGCGTGTCTTGCGGACCGTGCTGGCGGGGACGGTCGTCTCGT
>JASFQX010000229.1:0-4445 GCA_050115215.1 Chloroflexota bacterium | reverse complement strand
CGTCCCTCCTCGTTGGCCGCGCGGATGGCGCTGGTGATCCGGCGAGCGCCCGCGGCTGGCGCGCGTGGTGTGGCTGGCGCGCGTGCCCCGGAAGCCGCACCCGCCGTGGAAGCCGGGCGCGCTGTCCCTGGCGTGCGCCCGGTCGCGGTCCTGCTCACGCGTGGCCACCCTCCATGCCGGCCATCAGCCGGTCCTCGACCGCCGCGATGTCCTTGTCGCCGCGACCGGACAGGCCGAGCAGGATGATGTCATCGTCCGCGGCAGCCTCTACCCCCTCCCCCGCCAGCAGATCGGTCAGGGCGTAGACGGCGTGGGCCGGCTCGAGCGCCGGCAGGATGCCCTCGCTGCGCGTCAGCAGGCGAACGCCCTCGAGCGCCTCGTCGTCGGTAGCCGTGAGGATCTCGATGCGCCCGGCCTCGAAGAGCGCGGAGAGTTGGGGGCCGATGCCCGGATAGTCGAGGCCGGCGCTGATGGAGAAGGCCTCGGTGACCTGGCCGTCGTCGTCCTGCAGCAGATAGGAGCGCGAGCCATGGAGCACGCCGGCATGACCACCCGATAGCGCGGCCGCGTGCCGGCCCTCCAGCCCCTCGCCCGCAGCTTCCACCCCGATGAGACGGGTGCCAGTCTCGCCGATGAAGCGGGTCAGCAGGCCCATCGCGTTCGAACCGCCGCCGACGCAAGCCACGGCGATGTCGGGCAGGCGCCCCTCGGCCGCGCGGACCTGCTCCGCGCTCTCGTCCCCGATGACCCGCTGCAGGTCACGGACCAGGCTGGGGAAGGGATGCGGCCCCACGGCCGAGCCGAGCACGTAGTGGCTGGTCTCGACGTGCGTGACCCATGCGCGCATGGCCTCGTTGGTGGCGTCCTTGAGCGTCGCGGTCCCGCTGGTGACCTCGCGCACCTCGGCCCCGAGCGCACGCATGCGCAGCACGTTGGGCGCCTGCCGGCGGATGTCCTCGACGCCCATGTAGACCGTGCACTCGAGATCGAGCAGCGCGCAGGCGGTGGCGGTGGCCACGCCGTGCTGGCCGGCGCCGGTCTCGGCGATGACGCGATGCTTGCCCAGGCGCCGGGTCAGCAGTGCCTGGCCCAGGGCGTTGTTGATCTTGTGGGCCCCGGTGTGGTCGAGATCCTCGCGCTTGAGGTAGAGCCGGATCCCGCCCGGCTCGCGCCCCACGCGGCGCTCGAGCTCCGCTGCCAGGCGATCCGCCCGATAGATGGGCGTGGGCCGGCCGACGTACGAGACCAGCAGCTCGCGCAACTCGGCCCAGAAGGTGGGGTCGTGCCGCAGCTCCTCGTAGGCCGCCTCCAGCTCGAGCAGCGCCGCCATCAGCGTCTCCGGCACGAAGCGCCCGCCGAAGGTGCGCTCGAGGCCCCAGCGCCCGGCCGCGTCGGCCTCGAGCAGGCCGGGGTCCACCGGGCGAGGGCCGAAGGGCACGGTGGGCAGGTCGAGGCGGGCAGCTCCGGCTCGCTTGATGAACAACGCCACCTGCAGCGGGTCCTTGCGGGGCCGGCCCGTGGGTCCAGGTCCTGGCTCCACCCCGCTCGAGGTATCGACGCCGATGGCCGGCACGTCGCGCAGGGCCCCGGCCACGTTGGCGGCGGTCAGGCCACCGGCGAGGATGACCGGCACCCGGTCGGCGACGGCGCGGGCGATCTCGACCGAGGCCCGGCGTCCGGTCCCACCGGCACGCGTGGGATCGCTGGTGTCGAGCAGGATCGCCCGCAGGTTCGACTTGGCCCGGTAGGCCTCCGCTTGCTCGACCAGCCCGTCGGCCGAGGACTCGGGCGCGTCGGCGGCCGGGATGTGTAGCGCCTTCAGCACCGGCAACCCGATGGCGTCGAGATCGCCCGCAGGTTCGGAACCGCTGAGCTGCACGGCGTCGAGATCGAGTCGGCCGGCGAGAGCCGCTACCTCGGCCGGATCCCGGTCGACGAACACGCCCACCAGCAGCGGCGCCTCGCCAGGCGCGTGGGCAGCCCGGGCGGCGGCGATGAGCGCAGCTGCCTCGGCTTCCTCGAGCGCACGCGGCGTGCCCGCCACGAAGTTGAGGCCGATGGCGTCGGCACCGGCGGCGATGGCGGCGTCGAGCCCGGTGGGCTCGGTGACGCCACAGATCTTGACGAACGGCGCACGCCCGTCGACGGCCGGATCGCTGCCCACTGGGGGTACGGCCCCGGCTGCCACGAGCGTGGCCACGCGCGCCTCCACGGCCGCCGGCTCGGTCCCGCTGCGCATGAGGTCCTCCCCCACCAGCGCACCGTCGAAGCCCAGGGCCCGCCAGCGGCGGATGATGGCTGGGTCGCGCACGCCCGATTCGGCGATGACGAGCCGATCGCCGGGCACCTCATCTCGCAGCCGCTCGCAGAGGGCGGGGTCGACCGCGAGCGTCTTGAGGTCGCGGTTGTTGATGCCGATGAGGCGCGCGTCGGTCGCCAGCGCCGCCGCCAGCTCCCTGGCCGAGTGCGCCTCCACCAGCGGCTCGAGCTCGGCGTCGAGCGCCGTTCGCACCAGGCGCGCGAGGCGCGCCGGCGGGTGCAGCGCGGCCAGCAGCAGCACGGCATCGGCGCCGGCGGCGCGCAGCAGCGGCAGCTGCCGCGAGTCGACCACGAACTCCTTGGCCAGCACCGGCAGGGTCGTGGCTGCGCGCGCGAGACGCAGGTCGTCGAGCGAGCCACCGAACCAGTGCGGCTCGACGAGCACGGAGATCATGGCGGCGCCACCGGCCTGGTAGGCCCGCGCGCGCGCAGCCACGTCGAGCTCGCCGTCGACCATGGCCCCGGCCGAGGGCGAGGCACGCTTGATCTCGGCGATGAGGTGCAGGCCGGCGCGGGCGAAGCGACCGCTCACCTCCCGTCGCGCCGGGCCGCTCGCCGACTCGGGCAGGAGCTGGCGCAGGCTGCGGTCGCCAAGCTCGGAGGCAAGGTCCGTGCGTCGCCGTTCGGCGATCTGGCGCAGCACCGACGCGGCCGCGGGCTGCCGCCCAGATGTGGAGGCCGGCTGCTGCAGCGACGAGCTGGCGGGTTGCCGCAGCGACGAGCGAGCGGGCATCAGTCGGCGGCCTCGGCGGCGCTCACGCGCAGGCGCTCGAGGCGCTCGCGCGCGGCGCCCGAGGCGACCGTCTCGGCCGCCAGCTCGACGCCGCCGCGCAGGTCACGGGCTCGGCCGGCCACCATCAGCGCGGCGCCCGCATTGAGCAGGACCACGTCGCGTGCGGGGCCGGTCTCGACGCCATCGAGGATGGACTCGATGAGCGCGGCGTTGGCCTCGCCGTCGCCGCCGCGAAGGTCGTCGGTGTCGGCCGCCCCCAGACCGTGGTCGGCCGCGGTCACCTCGCGCCGCTCGATCCCGTCGGGGGAGACGTCGTAGATGACCCCGGAGCCGTCGAGCGGCAGCTCGTCGAGCCGCTCGCCGTGGACCACGAAGGCCCGCTCGGTCCCCAGCTCGTACAGCGCCGCCGCCACCGATCCGGCGGCGGCGGCATCGGGCACCCCCACCAGCTGACGACGCGGACGCGCCGGGTTGGCCAGGGGGCCGATCAGGTTGAAGGCCGTGCGCACGCCCAGCTCCAGGCGCACCGGGCCGGCGTGGCGCATGCCGGGATGGAAGGCAGGTGCGTGCAGGTAGGCGAAGCCGTGGTCACGCAACGAGGCCTCCGCCTCCGCGGCCGACTGCTCCACGCGCAGGCCCAACGAGCGCATGACGTCGGACGAGCCGGCCCGCGAGGAGACCGCCCGATTGCCCGCCTTGGCCACGGGCACGCCGGCAGCAGCCACCACCAGCGCGGCGGCGGTCGAGATGTTGAACGTGCCGCGCACGTCGCCGCCGGTGCCGCAGGTGTCGATCGTGCCCTCCGGGGCCTCCACCGCCTGGGCCCGCGAACGCAGGGCCCGCACGAACCCGGCCAGCTCCCCGGGCGTCTCGCCGCGCGCGTGCATGCCCACGAGCATGCCGCCCAGCTGCGCCGGCGTGACCTCGCCATCGAGCACCGCGGCCATGAAGGCCTCGGCCAACTCGCTCGGCAGCGCCTGGCCGGTGGAGACCAGGCGCAGGGCGTCGCGGATGGTCTCGGGCGTCGGTTCGGGCACGGGGACAGCGCCTCCTCGGGGTCGGTTGCGGTCCACGCATGCTACCCGAGCGACAGGAGGGCTGGCCCGCACCACGATTCGGACCCCTGCTATGGTGCCGGGGTGACCACCGATGAGGCCGCCGCGCCCACGACCTCCAGCCACTCCGCAGCACCTGCGCTCCCCAGCGACTCGCCCACCACCGAGGACGTGCGTGTCGCCTTCGCCGACACCTGGGGGGACATGGGCCCGGCCTGGAACGTGACGCCGTCGGTGGCCAGGGTCCACGGGTACCTGCTCGTCGACGGCGGCACGCTGACCGAGCGGGATATCCGCGAGGCTCTGGGCCTTTCGCACCGCGCCGCCTCGGTGGCCCT
>JASFQX010000228.1:0-4450 GCA_050115215.1 Chloroflexota bacterium | reverse complement strand
AGTCTAGGCGGCCCCCGGCCTCGAGCGTGCTAGCGTCGGGGCATGACCGCCACCCGCTTCGGGACCTTCGACCAGCTCATGGCCCAGAGCGCCGAGCCCATGCGGCCCATCGCGACCCGCCTGCGCGAGATCGTCTACGAGATCGATCCTGAGGCGGTCGAGGTGGTGCGACTGGGAGACCGGGCCGCGACCTACGGTCTGGGCCCGGCCAAGATGCGCGAGGGCTACTGCTACGTGCTGCCCTACGAACGATGGGTGAACCTGGGCTTCTATCAAGGCGCCGCCCTGCCCGATCCGGAAGGGCTGCTGGAGGGCACCGGCGCTCGCATGCGCCACGTCAAGGTGCGCTCGCTCGAGGCGGCCGAGCGCCGGCCCATGCGCCGCCTGATCGAAGCCGCGCGGGCCGAGCGACGAGCCGCCCTCGGCCGCTGAGCGGCGGTAGGAGCACGAGCGCCGTTCGGTCTCGTCGCCCGTCGGTGACGTAGTGCACCGGCCTATTCGGTACCGGTAGGGCTGACCCAAGTACGGGTTGCTGCAGGGCGGTTCGGACGCCACCATCCTGACCATCACCTCGATGGACCACATCACAACGGTCCGCAATCATCCAGGTGGCTCGGCCGACCAGTGGCGCCGAGCATGCCGAGCACCGAGCACGTCCAGCAGCCCACTGAACGCGAGATAAGGAACGTTAGATGGCGTCCATGGCAGCGAACGATCTTGGTCCGATGCTCACCGCGAGCGAGGTTGCCGAGCTCTTGCATCTGCACGTCAACACGGTCAAGCGACTCGGCGACCGTGGTGAACTGCCGTTCTACCGTGTCTGCAAGCGGGGAGACCGCCGCTTCCGCCTGGAGGACGTGATGGCCTTCCTGGCGCGCAACCGCTAGGACACCGACACCGTCGGGACCGGCCACCGGCCGCTCCTCAGTGCCTGCCCCGCGCCGCCGGAACGATGCGTCATCCGGCGGCGTCGGTCTGTCCGGGCACTCGCACCGGGCCGGCCGGCAGCAGCCCGTCGGGCCGGCCGGCGGCTACCCCTCTGCGAGCGCCTTCGCCTGTCCGACCCAGTCCTCGCGCTTGATCTGCCCGGGGCTGGTGTTGACCTTCAGCCCGATCTCGGCGATGTCCTCGTCGGACCAGGCCGCGATCTGGGCATAGGTGGTGATGCCGGCCGCGACCAGCCTGGAGGCCTTGACCTTGCCCAGCCCCTTGATGGCCGTGAGCTCGTCGGCAGCTGCTGGTGCGATGGTCGCTGCCGTCGCTGCCACTGGCTCCGGTGCCGTCGCTGCCACTGGCTCCGGTGCCGTCGCTGCCACTGGCTCCGGTGCCGTCGCTGCCACTGGCTCCGGTGCCGCGACACTCGGCTGGACGTCGGCCGGCGAGACCCCTGGCGTGACCGCGGGTTCGGTCACCTCCAGGTCCAGCTCGTCCCCGCCCTGACGTCGCCGGGCCCAGCCGGCCGCGCCGACCAACCCGGCCACCGCTGCCACCACCGCTGCGAGCAGCGCTCCGATCTTGCCCCGCATGGTCTCGTCCTCCTCGCTCCTGCTCCCGCTAGTGCTGCCCCCAGCGCTCGTCGTGTACGACCTCGTCGTAGCTCTTGCGTCCCCCGGCCCGAGGCGGGCGGTTGAGGTCATCCGGATCGGCCGGCCAGCCCAGCGCGATGATGTACTGACACTCCTTGTCATCGGGCAGGCCCAGCACGTCGGCGGCCAGCCCGAACTTCTGCACCGTGATGGGGCACGAGCCGATGCCCATCTCCCACGCGGTGAGCGTGATGTTCTGGGCCGCCCGACCCAGGTCCCACAGCACCGATCGCGGGTAGTCCGGCGCAGGCCTGTCCACGATGAGTGCGATGGCGGCGCCGGCATACGGCAGATGCTTGGCGTAGATGGTGGTGCCGCCCAGCCGCCTGAGGGACTCGGGGTCGCGGATGGTGATGAAGTCCCAGCGCTGCGTGTTCTTGGACGAGCCGGTCTTGCGCGCGCTGTCAGCGATGAGGCGCACCTCGTCCTCGGTCAGCGGTTTGGGCTCGTACTTGCGCACGACGCGCAGCGTGCGGATGGCGGTGATCGTTTCCATCCGTTGAGTCTATCGGTCGACACGCCGATGCGACACGGCCGTAGACTGCCCCGCATGACGCAGCAGCCAGGCTTCCCCGCCGTCATCGAGGTCGTGGTCGAGATCCCGGCCGGGAGCCGCAACAAGTACGAATTCGACGAAGAGGCCAGGGTCATCCGGCTCGACCGGGTGCTGTCGTCGGCTGTCTTCTACAACTTCGACTACGGCTTCATCGAGGGCACCCGGGCCGACGACGGCGACCATACCGACGCCATGCTGCTCATCGATGAGCCCACGTTCCCCGGCTGCCACGTCTGGGCCCGCCCGGTGGGGGTGCTCAAGATGGCCGACGAGCAGGGCGTCGACTACAAGGTCCTGTGCGTGGCCCTGGCCGACCCCATGTACGCGCACCTCGAGGCGCTGCGCCAGGTCTCGCCGCACAAGCTCAGGGAGATCGAGCAGTTCTTCCACACCTACAAGAACCTGGAGGACAAGTCGGTCGAGATCGACGGCTGGGCCGGCGTGGCCGAGACCCTCGAGATCCTGCGCCTCGATCACGCGCGCTGGGTAGCCGAGCAGACGGCCGGGGAGGGGCCCACGGAGGCGTAGCCCATGGCCACCACGTTCGAGCTGCTCGACGTCGGGGGGCGCGAGGTCAAGGTCACCAACCCCGACAAGGTCTACTGGGCCGGACCCGGGCACACCAAGCTCGACCTCGTGCGCTACTACCTGGCGGTGGCCGACGGCGCCTTGCGCGGGGCGGGTGGTCGGCCCATGGCCCTGAAGCGCTTCGTCGACGGCGCGGACGGCGAGTTCTTCTTCCAGAAGCGGGCGCCGGCCAGGCGTCCCCCGTGGATCGACACCGTCTCGCTCGCCTTCCCCTCGGGCCGCACGGCCGAGGAGGTGGTCCTGCGCGATGCCGCCTCGCTGGCGTGGGTGGCCAACCTGGGCTGCCTGGACCTCAACCCCCATCCCGTCCGCGCCGAGGATCTCGATCATCCCGATGAGCTGCGGGTGGACCTCGATCCGGTGCCGGGGGTGCCCTGGGCCGACGTGCGCACGGTGGCGCTGGTGACCCGCGAGGCGCTCGAGGCCGTGGACCTGGTGGGCTGGCCCAAGACGTCCGGCTCGCGCGGCATCCACATCAACGTGCGCCTCCAGCCGCACTGGACATACCCGGAGGTGCGCCGCGCCGCGCTCGCGCTCGCTCGCGACGTGGAGGCGCGGGTGCCGAGGCTGGCCACCAGCAAGTGGTGGAAGGAGGAGCGGCACGGCGTCTTCCTCGACTACAACCAGAACGCCAAGGACCGCACCGTGGCCTCCGCCTACTCGGTGCGGCCGACCCCCGACGCCCGCGTGTCCATGCCCCTGGCCTGGGAGGAGGTGCCCGACGTGCTGGCCGAGGACTTCACCCTGGCCTCGGTTCCGGCGCTCTTCGAGGCGCGCGGCGATCGCCATGCGGGCATCGACGAGGCGGCCGGCTCGCTCGAGGCGCTGCTGGAGCTCTCCGCCCGCCACGAGGCCGAGGGCCTGGGCGACGCCCCGTGGCCGCCGCACTACCGCAAACAGGCCGGGGAGCCGCCGAGGGTCCAGCCCTCCAGGCGCAGGACCGGTGAGGCGCCGTCACCCACCGGCCGCCGCCGCTCGAGCAAGCCCCTCATCGAGATCGCCCGGGCGGCGAAGAAGGCCGATGCCCTCGCGGGCCTGGAGCGCTGGAAGGCGCGCCATCCTGCCGCGGCGGCGAGGCTGGAGCCGGCCGACGTGCTCGTCGACGCCATGCGCGGACGGTCCACGACCTGGACCCGTATCCGCCTCAACCTCGAGCACGTGCCCGAGGCGGAGCGTCCGCCACAGGAGCCCCTCGACCCCGACTACGACCCCTGGGCGGAGTACCGCGACGTCCGTCCAGGGCACGAGGAGGGCTGATGGCGCTGCGGGTGCTCGGCGTGCCTTCGGCGGCGGGGGCCTATGGCCACGGTGTCGCGCGGGCCCCGGCCGCTCTGCGCGGCGCAGGGCTCGTGGGATCGCTGCGCGGGCGGGGCCTGACCGTCGCCGACGCGGGTGACCTGCCGCTCGTGCCCTTTGCGCCTGACCCTGCCAGTCCCCGCGCGCAGCACCTCGAGCAGGTGGTCGCGGTCGCGCGCGAGGTCGCCGACCGCGTGGCGGCCATCGACCAGGCCGGGGACGTGCCGCTCGTGCTGGGCGGGAACTGCACCATCACGCTGGGGGTCATCGCCGGCCTGTGCGCCCGACACCCACGGCTGGGCCTGGCCTACCTCGATGGCGATGCGGACATGTCCACGCCGGAGCGCACCCTGTCGGGCATCCTCGACGCCATGGGCATCGCCGCCATGCTGGGCCTGGCTGGTGCCCCGCCGGCGTTGACGAG
>JASFQX010000227.1:0-4461 GCA_050115215.1 Chloroflexota bacterium | reverse complement strand
CCGACGGGCTCTCGGACCGGGTCATGGGCCTGCGCGAGATGGGCGACTCGCTGATGCAGACGACGGGCCTGCTGGGCCTCGGCATGCAGATCGTCATCCAGGCGGCCTGGGCGTCGATCCTCACGCTGGCGATGTTCTTCGTGGGGGTCGACTTCGACGTCCTGCCCGTCTCGGTCGTGTGGGCCTCGGTGGCACTCGTCTACATGCTGCCCATCGGACCCGGCTTCATCGAGATCGCCTACGTCATCATCTACGGCCTGGCCATCGGCTTCGACGACCCGGTGCTCGGTGTGGCCGTGGCGGGCGTGATGATCTTCCGCCTCTTCCAGTGGCTCATCCCCATCCCCATCGGCTACGGGCTCATCTTCTACTGGCAGAAGCGGGACAACTTCAACCTGCTCTCGGCGGAGTCGGCCCAGGTCCAGGCGGATGACGCCATCGAGGTCGAGACCTCATGACGGAGACCCGGTCGGTCGGCCGCGGGGAGCGGGTCGACCGCTACCAGGAGATCGCCGGCATCCTCATGGAGGAGCGGCTCTACGAGCTGCTCAAGCCCGGCACGCTCGACCGGCTCTTCGTGGGCTCGGCGCCGGGCGCTGAGGCCGGGCCGACCGAGGCGGATCCCATCGAGGCGCGCATCCGGCGGGCCCTGGAGCGGCTGGGGCCGGCCTTCATCAAGGCCGGCCAGCTGGCGGCGACGCGCCGGGACCTGGTCGCGCCGGCGCTGGTGGCCGAGCTGGAGAAGCTGCAGGACGACGTCCCGGCCGTCCCGTACGAGCAGATCGTCGAGCGCATCGAAGAGGAGCTGGGCGCCCCGCCCGACGAGCTCTACGCCACCTTCGAGACCGAGCCCCTGGCCGCGGCGTCCATCGGCCAGGTCCACCGGGCCACGCTGCCCGACGGACGCCGCGTGGTGGTCAAGGTCCAGCGGCCGGGCGTGACCGAGCAGATGGCGGTCGACCTCGACATCATGGAGCGCCAGTCGCGCACGGCCGGGAAGCGGCTGGCCATCGCCCGCGACCTCGACGTGCCGGGGGTGACGTCGCGCTTCCTGGAGGCCCTGCGCTCGGAGCTCGACTATCTGCGTGAGGGGCAGCACATGGAGCTCTTCCGCGGCCGCTTCGAGGAAGGGGGCGAGGTCGCCATCCCCTGGGTCGACTGGGAGCGCACGACGTCACGGGTGCTGACGATGGAGGAGCTCGACGGTATCCCCGGCACCCGCACCGACGAGATGGACGAGGCCGGCGTCGACCGCGCGGCCCTGGTGCAGGGTGGCGTCAACGCCTACTTCGTGCAGATCTTCGAGATCGGCTCCTTCCACTCCGATCCACACCAGGGCAACCTCTTCGCCATGTCCGACGGGCGTGTCGGCTTCGTCGACTTCGGACGGGTCTCGACCATCTCCGACCGCGACCGCGAGCGCGCCATGGAGCTGGTGAGTGCGTTGATGGACTCCGACGAGGTGCGCGCGACCGAGGTGCTCATCGAGACTACGCGCGCGGATCCCTCCATCGACCGTGCCGCGCTGCAGACCGAGGTGGCCGACCTCATCGACGCCTTCACCTCCAAGGGCGCCAACGCCATCGGGCTCGACGGCGTCTTCGAGCGCATGTTCGGCATGATTCGCCGCTACGGGCTCCAGATGCCCGACAGCCTGGCCATGCTCTTCATCACCATGGGCACGCTCGAGGGCGTGGCCAGCACGCTCGACCCGGACTTCGACTTCGTGACCTCGGCCAAGCCGATGGTGGAGCAGCTGCTGCCGCAGCGCTGGGGTCGGCAGCGGCTCGAACGCGCGGCCCGGCGCTCCGGGTTCCGCTACTTCCGGCTCATCGAGGATTTCCCCTTCCTGGCCGACCTCGTGCTCAGGCGAGCCGGCACGGGCGAGTTCAAGGTGGCGGTCCGGCCCACCGAGACCGACCAGCTCGTCGACCGTCTCGACGGCATCGCCGACAAGCTCTCCTGGGCGGTGATCCTGGCGGCGCTCATCCTGGGCACGGCCATCCTGCTGGCCCAGAGCGACACCATCCCCGATCCGCTGGTCGTGATCATCGAGATCGTGGCCATCCTCGCCATCGTTACCGTGGCCTGGATGCTCATCAGCGCCTTCCGGCGGAGTCGCCGCCGGAACAGGCGCTAGTCGCGCTCGCCCGTCTCGCCTCGGTCGAGCGACGATTGGCCATCTCCGCACGCGAGCTCAATCGTTCGACGCTGGAGCGCCAACTCCTGCTTGCGCGAGAGCGCTTGCCGATACCTGAGGCCCTGCACCGCGTGCTGGCGCTGCAGGCGCAGGAGCCGGCCTCGCCCTACCTGGCGCTCTGGAATCGGGTCGACGGCTTCGATGCGAAGGAGCTGGACGCGGCCTTTGCCGACGGCCAGATCGTGAAGGCCTCGCTCATGCGTGTCACCCTCCACGCGGTCACCGCCGCCGACTACCTGCCGTTCCAGGCGGCCATGCGCCCCAGCCTGCGCGCATCACGCCTCAACGACCGCCGCTTCACGGGGAGCGGGCTCACCAGCGGCGAGCTCGATGCGTATGAGCCCCGCCTCCTGGCCGCCTCCACCGGTCCCCGCAGCGGCCCCCAGCTGATCGAAGCGCTGCAGGAGCCATTCGGCGAGCTGGCCCGGAACGCATGGTGGGCCTACCGCACCTACGCGCCCCTGCACCACGCACCAACAGGGGGACCGTGGTCGTTCGGGCTGCGGCCGTCCTTCATCGCCGCACCGAGGACCCTGCCGCCCGAGGAGCACGAGGCGGGGGTCGAGCGGCTCGTGCTGCGCTACCTCCGGGCATTCGGTCCGGCGACGGTCGCCGACGTGGCCCGCTTCACGCTGCTCACGCGGATGGTGGTGCGTGATGCCTTGCGGCGGCTCGACCAGGATCTGGTCCGGCTCGAGGGTGCCGAGGGAGCAGAGCTGTTCGACGTGTCCGGGGCCGGACTGCCCGGCGAGGTGCCGGCTCCGCCCCGAATGCTGCCGATGTGGGAGAGCAGCCTGCTGGCCTACGCCGATGGCAGCCGCATCGTGCCGCTGGCCTACCGCTCGCTGGTCACGAGACGGAACGGCGACGTCCTGCCCACGGTCCTGGTCGACGGCTACGTCGCCGGCGTCTGGCGGCCCTCGGGGAAGGCCATCGAGGTCACCGCGTTCGAGCGCCTGCCCGAGGACCAGTGGGCCGCCCTGGCCCACGAAGCCGCGGCCCTGCTGCCGCTCCTGGCCGACCGTGACCCGCAGGTCTACCGCGGCTATCGGCGCTGGTGGGACGGACTGCCGGCAGTGGAGGCCCGGCTGCTGCCCGGCTGAGCTGGTCGGGGTCCGGGCCTCCGGCCGCCGATGCCGCTCACAGCCGGGCTGATGCTCTCCTAGCGGGCGACCGTGTTTGCGGGCAGGACCGGCAGGATGAGCATGAACTCGCCGTCACGCTTGGGGTAGCGCGCCCGCGGACGCTGATAGGGCAGGTAGTCCTCCTTGAGCCGGCCCATGGGCACGAGCGTGTTGGGCGGGTCGGAGGCACCCCAGATCGTGCTCACCGAGGGATACCAGGTGTCCTGGATGTAGACCGCCTTCACCTGGTAGTCGTTGGTGTAGGCCGGATCGGCGGTGGCGGTGAAGCCGGACATGACCCACGAGTGGGCGCCGCGCCAGGTCACCAGGCCGACCGGGCGCCCGGTCTCGCGGATGGCCCGAGCCGCCTTGCGGATGGCACCGCGCCGCGTGGCCGAGGCCTCGACCTCGTAGGGCCCGTAGCCCGCGGTGTTGAGCAGCTCTGCCCAGCCAGTGAGGTCGACGCCGATGGGGCCCAGCTTGGCCTTGTTGGGTGACAGCCGGCGACCACGCTCGTAGAGCCGCTGCTGGAAGGCGACCGAGCGGTTGGGCTTCCCGCGGTCGATGATGTTCATCATGATCTGGGTCGACCCGGCTACGCACCAGTCCTTGGTGGCCTGGTGCATGAAGTCCCCCTTGGAGTAGAGGTTCATCTGGAAGGGACCGGCGGCCGGCCGCGGCTTGAGGCGGACGATCTTGGTCTTGCGCTCGGGCCGCTGCTGCTTCCCGCGGGTGTTGCCCGTCGCCTGCCCGCCGGGCGCCTTGGTCGGGCGCGGTGTGGCCTGCGTCGGGCGCGGCGTGGCCTGGGGCGGGGGCGTGACCGTGACGGCCCTCGCGGCCGGCGCCGGGGGCGGGGTACCGGGCACCACGGCCAGGTCCAGCGACCAGCTGGAACAGGCGCTGAGCGCGATCGACCCCACCAGCGCCAGCCCGGCGAGGCGGAGCACGTTCGTGGTCGGTGAGGCGGACACGACGGCGTCACCCTATCGGCCATCCCGGCGGCTGTGCCGATTCCTGCAGAAATCTTCACCGAACCTGCAGCCACGACCGTTCGCTACACTCGCATCCGTACCCGCCAGCCCCGAGCACCGAGGTCACACGCGCGCATCGATGCAGCCCCTGTCCGCCGACCAGATC
>JASFQX010000226.1:0-4473 GCA_050115215.1 Chloroflexota bacterium | reverse complement strand
CGGCCGGGGCCCCTACTGGAGGAGGTCGACCGACCGCGACCACACCGAAGGCCAAGCCCGAACTGTCCCGGAGGACGCCGAATGACCGCCCCGCTGACGACGCCCCCCACGCCCGACCTCGCAGCCATCGTCGACCTGCCGCTGAGCGGAACCGCGTTCGACGTGCAGGACGGGCCCGAGGCCGAGACGCCCACCGCCGAGGAGTCCATCGCCGAGGCCTGGTCGGTCGTGACCCCCGCCAGCGACCGCGGCAAGGCGGCGGCGGTCCGCGTCCTGTTGGTCGAGGAGCTCGACCGGGTCGCCCGCCACATCGCCGAGCTGATCGCGCCCGACGAGCGGGTCCGCCTGGTCGAGACCGTCTCCGACGGCCGGGTCGCGGTCGAGCGCATCACCGCCGAGCGCCCGGACGTGGTCATCATCGATGCCCTCCTGCAGGGCGAGCTGTCCGGTGCCGAGGTGGCGCGAAGGATGCGTGCGGCGGGGGCGGAGATGCCGATCGTCTTCCTGACCGTGCCCGACAAGCCGCTGACGGTGGGCTCGGAGCTCGGCGCCGCCGAGGTGCTGTCGTTGCCCATCGAAGGGCACACGCTGCTGACCACGATCACCGACGCGGCCGAGCGTCTGCGCCAGCAGGACGCGTCGGCCACACCCGCGGGCACCGTGGCCGTGTTCTCGGCCAAGGGCGGCGTGGGCCGCACCGCCATCGCCCACAACCTGGCCGTGGCCATGGGCCAGATCGCCGGGACGCGGGTCGTGCTCATGGACGGCGACCAAGTCCACGGCGATCTGCGCCTCCACCTCGAGGCACCCGAGGAGGCACCTTCGCTGCTGCAGCTGCCCACCGGGCACGTCAGCGAAGCGGACGTGGCCCCGCTCCTGTGGCAGGACGCCACGGGCCTGGACGTGCTGCTGGCCCCGCCCCGCATGGAGCAGGCCGACCTCATCATGACCGCGGATGTGCGCCGCGCGCACGCGACGCTGAAGCAGATGTTCGACCTGGTGGTCATCGATGTGCCCGCCACCATGGACGACCGCACGCTGGCCATGCTCGACGACGCCGATGTCGTCATCGACGTGACCACGCCCCGACGTGGCGCCGTGTGCAAGATGCAGCGCTGCCACGCGGTCCTGACGGCCGCGGGCTTCCCCATGGACAAGATCCTCACCGTCGTCAACCACGCCGACGCCGACTACGACCCGACCGAGTTCGAGGCCGAGCTGGGGTGGGCGCCGGACGCGGTGCTGATGCACGATGAGCGTCTGGCCTCGGGCAAGGTGGCCGCCGGCTCATCCATCGTGACGGCCTATCCGGACGCGCTGTTCAGCCGCGGCTTCAACGAGCTGGCTTCGCTGCTCCGGACCCGCATGACGGCTCGACCCGAGCAGCTCACCGCCCGCGCGGCCTGAGGACAGGCCTCCTCTCGTCCCCGGTCCCATCCTCGAGCGGCCGAGCGCGTAGAGTGGGCATGCCATAGGCAGCGCCACGAGCCACGCGGCAGGAGGGAACCATGAGGGTCGCCATCGTCTACGACACGCACACGGGCATCACCGCGGGTGCTGCCGAGAAGATGGCCGAGGTCGTGCGTGCGGCCGGCCACGACTGTGTCGTGTCCAACGTCTCCAACGGTGAGGCCGCCCTGAGCGGCGCCAAGGCGGTCGTCCTGGGAGCCTGGACGCAGGGCTGGTTCATCATCCGCCAGCATCCCTCGGAGCCGATGATGGGCTTCCTCAAGAACGCCACGCTCACCGGCAAGCTGGTCGCCGTGTTCGCCACCTACAAGCTGGCGGTCGGCTCGACCGTGCGCCAGCTCGCCGACCAGGCCGAATCGGCCGGCGGCAAGGTCACCGGCATGTACAAGGTCAAGGGGCCCAACGTGCCTGACGGCTTCGAGCGCTGGGTGGCGTCGCTCGAGAGCAGCGCTGCTCTCTAGTGGCATGACCCGCGCTCGCATCGGGGTCCAGGTCGCGGCCACCACCCCGCCCGCGGAGCTGACCGGCATCGTGGCCGAGGTCGAGCGACTCGGCTACGGCGAGATCTGGCTGGCGGAGGACTACTTCCAGCTCGGCGGCATCGCCTCGGCCACGGCCGCGCTCGGGGCCACGCAGGACATCCCGGTAGGCCTGGGCGTGCTTTCGGCGCGCGTTCGCCACCCGGCCGTGACGGCCATGGAGCTGGCCACGGTCAGCTCCCTCCATCCGGAGCGCTTCATGGCCGGGTTGGGCCACGGTGTGCCGTCCTGGGTGGGCCAGATGGGACTCCAGCCGGCCTCGCTCATCCGCTCCCTGCGCGAGGCGACATCCAGCATCCGGCGGCTGCTTGACGGCGAGGAGCTGACCGAGACCGGCGAGTACCACTCCTTCGATGCTGTGCGGCTGCTGCATCCGCCGGCCGAGCACGTGCCCATCTACTTCGGCGTGCATGGGCCCCGCTCGCTGGTGCTCTCCGGAGAGCTGGCCGACGGTACGCTCCTGGGCTGGTTCAGCTCGCCCGACTACGTGCGCTGGGCACGGGAGCGCATCGACGAGGGCCGCGCGAAGGCCGGCCGGGCCGACCACCATGCCATCGTCGCGCTGCTCGTCTGCTCTCTCGACGACGACGATCCTGATGCCGCTCGAGCGGAGCTGGCGGCATGGGCGACGGAGTCCCTTGCCGCACAGTCGGGCTTGCCCGCCACGCGCGCGACCGAGGCTGGGCGGGTCCTCGACGCCGCCCTGCAGGCGCGCGACCCCGAGGCGCTGCTGCCGGACGCAGTCATCGGCGAGTTCATGGCGGCCGGGTCGGTCGCTGACTGCGCCCGCTTCGTCGACCGCCTCCTGGGTGCCGGTGCCGACCGGGTCGTGCTCGTGCCCAACCCGGCCGGCCAGCGTTCGACCGATGCGATGGTGGAGCAGATCCGCCGAGGAGCGAGCCTGCTCGGTTGAGCGCGCCGAGGGCTACGGCGTCGCGTCCTCGGCCACAGGACGAACCGGCGAGGGCGTTGTCTCCCCGCCGGTTCGTGGGTACGGTCGGTATGGATCAGCTACTGCTGCGCGAGCCAGATCGCGGGGATCTCGTCCGGCGCTTCGCTCGGGAACGCCGGCCACTCGCCCTCGAAGGTGATGCCGTGGCACTCCATGGTGAAGGAGGCGTCCTGCTGCTCGCAGATACCGAAGGCGGCCAGCCCCGCGTAGATACCCTCGCCTGTCGAGTGGGTCACGTAGGTGACGCCGGATGTCTCGGGGTCCTGGTATCCGTAGCCCGATGAGAGCCAGGTGCCGCCATCGTCGTTGGTGAACACCCGGCTCGTATGCACGCGCACGAAGCCGTCGCCCGGGTTCACCTCGTAGTAGCCGTGGAGGCCGGTGACCAGCCCGCTGTAGCGCGAGTCGGTCGTGGTGAGCCTGGACGTCCACTGCTCGTCGGTCATGCTGGAGCCCCAGTCGTAGCCCTCAGCGCTGCCCATCGTGTCCTTGCCCAGGATGTGCATCTCGCCCGTCCACGGCGTGATCCCCCCAAGGCTGGGAGCGGGTGCCGCAGGCAGCTGGCTGTCCTGCGAGCCGAACGGAATGGCCAGCGTCAGCGCGCCGAAGAGCGCGACCGCCGCGGCGATGCCGACCAGCTTGGTTGCGGAGAACATCGTTCGGGTACCTCCAGTGCTATCGATGGCCAGGGTGGACTCGGCTCGCGATCCCCGTTCGTCAGCCCCCGCGGTGGGCTTTCGGGCGGGCAGGAACGATCGCCAGCGGCGACGTCGGGTGGTGGGTTCGGTGGCGGGGATGTCGTGGACCAGCCGGCGCAGCTCGGCCGGGGCCGGGCGGCCACTGGCGGACCGGGCCCACGAGCGCAGCTTGGTGTCGATATCGTGCTCGGTCATGAGATGGCCTCGACGTGGGGGTGGGCGGTCAGTGCCTCGTGGAGGCGGCCGCGAGCCCGGTTGAGCCGGGAGCTCACGGTGCCGGGGGCGACGTCGATGAGCAGGGCGATGTCGTCGGTCGTGAGGTCCAGGAAGTAGCGCAGGATGAGCACGACCTTGTCGTCGGCGGAGAGGACCGCGAAGGCTCGGTCGAGGACGGCATGGTCGTGGACCATGCCGCTGGGATCGCCGACGGGGAGGTTGGGCTCGTCCGGCAGCGTCGTGGTCGGGTGGCGCGTGACGCGCCGCAGGCGATCACGGCAGGTGTTCACGACGATGCGCCGGAACCACCATGGGAAGCTGGACGGCTCGCGCAGCGTATCCCACCGTCGCCAGGCCGTGACGAAGGCGTCGTGGACCGCGTCCTGGGCCTCGACCGGATCGCGCAGGATGGCGCTGGCCAGGCCGTAGCTGGCGTCGAGGTGTGCGTCCGCCAGCTGCCGGAAGGCGGCGCCCTTGTCGGCGACGGAACCGTTCACATCCCCCTCCGCGACCGGTGTATCCACCATTGTCGCGGTCTGTGTGCGCGTGTCCACACCCACAAGACGAACCGGCGAGGGGTTTGCTTCCCTCGCCGGTC
>JASFQX010000225.1:0-4474 GCA_050115215.1 Chloroflexota bacterium | reverse complement strand
CTCGGGGCTCGCTTCCTCCTGGGCAGCGACCGGCGCCACCAGCAGGCTGAAGAGGATGGAGAGGACCAGGAGCGTGAGGGTCGTGCGTCGTGTCATCGTAGGCAGAGGGTACGACTCGCGCCCGAAGCGCGCAGGAAACGGGCCGTTGCCGATCGAACCGAGGCAAAGGAAAACCCCGGGGGCGGGACCCGGGGTTCTCACGTCAGGATGCGATTGGTTGCGAGGGACGGATTCGAACCGCCGACCTCCGGGTTATGAGCCCGGTGAGCTACCACTGCTCCACCTCGCCTTCGTACTATAGCACAGCGTCGCCCACCAGCGAATCCACGCCCCCGGGCGTGTCGAACGGTCCTTACTCCAGGCTTACACGCTCCTCTGCTTCGACGTACGCGCCGCCACCAGCGTTCTCATCGCCGCACCTCCCGGGCGGCCGGCGCCGCAACGGTGCCGATGGTCACGACATGAGGTCAGGAAACGATGAACAGGAACACTACCCGCACCACGGCGGTCCTCGGGACCACGCTGGCGCTGGTCGTCGCCGGCACGGCTGCCGTGGCGGCGCATCCGGGCGACCGCGATGATCGCGGCTTCGGCTGGGGCAAGGCCGGCATCGGCGCCGGAATGGACGACCCGATGATGCGCGGCCTGCGCGGCCTGCGCGGTACGGGCGGCCTGGGCGGCGCCCTCGACGAGTTCGAGCGGCGCGAGGTCACGCTTCAGACTGTCGACGGCGTCACCACCCAGCGCGTAGAGCAGGGCACGGTCGACAGCATCAGCGATGACGCGCTCAGCTACTCGCTCGAGAGTGGCGAGAGCGTCACCGTCGTCATCGACGAGGACACCGGGCTGCTGGCGCTCGACGAGGAAGACGTGACCTTCCGGCGCGGGACCCGCACGCGCCTGGTCCCGACAGAGATCGAGGCCGCCGACATCGAAGCCGGTGCCGAGATCGTCGTCTGGTCCGACTCCGAGGATGGCGCTGACTTCGTCGCCTCCCGCGTCGTGGTCCAGCCGGCTGAAGACGAGGAGGCCGCCGAGACCGAAGCGGACGAGGCCGCCGAGACCGAAGCGGACGAGGCCGCCACCGCCACCGACGCCTAGGCCGGATCCCTCTCCCCGCCTCCTCCGCGAACGACCGCCGGTCCCCCTCCGGCGGTCGTTCCATGTCCCGCGCACGGCCACACGGCGTCCACCCCACGCTCCCGGTCCGGCTAGCGTGCGCTCATCTCCAGGGGCGCGAACCCGTCGGCCAGCTCGAAGTCGAAGACCTGGGCGTAGAACGACAGCTCGGCCTCGAGGGCTCGTCGCTGGCTGGCGGCCATGCGGAAGCCATGACCCTCCCCTTCGAAGAGGATGTAGGCATGCGGCAGGCCGTTCCGTTGCAGGGCGCGCACGATGCCTTCCGCCTGCGACGGCGGCACGACCTTGTCGTCGGCACCTTGCAGCACCAGCACGGGGCAGCTGATGCGATCGCTGTGGCGGTCCGGTGACCGCTGCCGGTAGCGTTCCGCCATGGCGGGGTAAGGGCCGACGAGGTAGTCCATGTAGCGCGCCTCGAACTTGTGGGTGATGTCGATGAAGGCCTCCAGGTCGCCCAGGCCGTAGAACGACGTGCCCGCGGCGAAGACGTCCTTGAAGCAGAGCGCGGCCAGCGTGGTGTAGCCGCCCGCGCTGCCGCCCCGGATCGCCAGCCGGTGCGGGTCGGCCAGACCCTGTCCGGCCAGCCACGTGGCCGCGGCCGTGCAGTCATCCACGTCCACGACGCCCCACTGCTCGCGGAGCTGCTCGCGGAACGGCCGCCCATAGCCGGTGGAGCCGCCGTAGTCGACGTCGACCACGGCCAGCCCGCGGCTGGTGAAGGCCTGGCGCTCCAGGCTCAGCGAGGTGCGGGCCTGGCTGGTCGGCCCGCCATGGGACATCACCACCAGCGGCGGCAGCTCCCCCTCGGGGGCGGCTGCGTCCGGGTTCGTCGGTGGGTAGTACCAGGCGAAGGCGGTGCGGCCACCAGAGGTGGGGAACGAGACGTGCCGCGGGGTGGAGAGATAGGCCGGGTCGACCTCCAGCTGGCTGGCAGTGCGCAGCTGCTCCTCGCGACCGGAGCGGAGGTCGATGCGGACGAGCGCGGAGGGCTGGGTGAAGGCGCCGGCCACGGCTGTGAGGGTGCCGTCGGCCACGCGCACGTAGCCCAGGCTCTGCGCGGCGAAGGAGACCTCGCGCGGCGCCTCGCCCGCGCCCAGGGCCAGCAGCCTGGCGCTGCCGGGTCCGTGGCAGAAGGCAAGGATCGTGCCGTCGGCGTCGATGTCGTACTCCGACAGGCCGAAGACCCACTGCGGGCCGCCGATCTCGGCTTCCATGGGCGCCACCTCCATCGAGCCGGACGCGCCCTCGCGCCAGCGGTAGAGGTTCCACCAGCCGTGGCGGTCGGAGACGTAGACGAGCGAGCCATCGGGCGCCCACTTGGGCTGGATGACCGACTCGCCCGGTCCGCCGGCCACGTGGATCGGCTCACCCAGGCGGCCGTCGTCGCCGATCGTGGCCACCCACAGGTCGGTGCCGTCCCAGGGCATCTGCGGGAAGTCCCAGGTCACGAAGGCCAGGCGGGAGCCATCCCGGCTCAGCACGGGGTCGGAGCAGAAGTCGTGCCCCGAGGCGAGCTCGGTGATGGCCCCGTCGGTGAGCGAGACGGCCACGATGAGGTTGCGTGCCTCGATGGCCGACTCGGTCTGATCCTCCATCACCGCGTAGACGCGGTCGCGAGCGAGATCGAGGGTCAGATCGGCGAACCGCAGCGCGGGGTCGGTGACGAGCTCGACCGGCTGCGCGCCAGCTGCACCCTTTAGCAGCAGCCGGTTGTGGGCGAACTCGCTGAAGACGATGACGCCGTCGCCCACGGCGTAGGCGCCGCCGCCGTACTCGTGCACGCGGGTGCGCACGTTGAGCTCGGGGGCCATGTCCGTGAACGATCCGTCGGCCGCCCGGCGCAGCAGCGCCACCCGGCCGGCCTCGTCAGGACGCGACTCGAGGACGTAGATGTCGTCGCCGTCCTGCCGCGGCTCGGACAGGCTGCGCGAGGAGCCGACCGCGAGCTCGACGCTGATGGGCGACGGCCAGGAGCCGTAGGGCAAGGTCTGCGTACCAGTCATCCGACGATGGTACGGCGCAGAAGGGCGATACTCAGGGTGACATGGCCGACTTCGTCATCGCCGAGGAGCCCGCTGACAGTGACGACGTGCGCTGGTGCTTCGCCCAGTATTACCGGGAGCTGGGCGCGCTCTTCGGCTACGCTGCCGACCAGGCGGTGCCGCTGGGCGCGGAGGACCTGACCCGACCGCATGGCCTGGTGCTCATCGTGCGCCGGGACGATAAGGCGGTCGGCTGCGGCGCGCTCAAGCTGCTGTCGGGCAGCATCGGCGAGATCAAGCGCATGTGGATCGCCCCCCACGTCCGGGGACAGGGACTCGGCGGGCGCCTGCTCGAGGCCCTCGAGGCGGCGGCCCTGGCCGAGGGCCGCACGATCACGCGGCTCGACAGCAGCGGTCGGCTGCACCGGGCCATCGCCATGTACCGTGCGCGCGGCTACCGCGAGGTGCCGCCCTTCAACGCCGAGCCGTTCTCCACCCACTGGCTGGAGAAGCGACTGGAGGTCAGATGATGAGTGAGTCCCGCGCGTTCGGGCCGCCTCAGCCGGTCGCTCCGCCGTCCGACGGCATCGGAAGGATGCGGCTGACCCGGCCGGCGCCGAGCGAGGAGCGCTGAAGTGCGGCACCTGGCTCGGCTGACGGTCTTCGCGCTGGCGGTCGTGCTGGTCCTGGCGGTCGGCGCCTGGGTCTTCCAGGAGCCCCTCTTGCGAGCCGTCGGCATCAGCTTCGACCGGGGAGAACCGGGCGAGACCGCGCTGGTCCTGCCCGACGGCTATGGCTCCGGCGTCTACGCCTCGGGCCTGGGTCGTCCCCGCTTCATGGCCGTCGCACCCGACGGCACGCTCTTCGTGGCCGAGCTCGGTGACGACCGGGTCGTGGCCCTGCCGGACACCGATGCCGACGGGCGGGCCGACGAGGTGGTGGAGGTGGGGACGGGCTACGAGTTCGCCCACTCGCTGGCCTTCGCACCCGACGGCTCGTTGCTCGTGGCCGGCACCGGAACGCTCTATCGAGTCGCGCTCGATGACGAACGCCGCGAGGTCTCCCGCGAGGCGATCCTGGACTACGCCGGCGGCGGCCAGCACTCGACCCGGACCGTGGTGGTGGCCCCCGACGGGTCCCTGCTCGTCAGCCACGGATCCAGCTGCAACGTCTGCTGGGAGGAAGACGAGGAACGGGCGACGGTCATCACGGCTCCGCCCGAGGGCGGCCAGTGGCGCGTGCTCATGCGCGGGCTGCGCAATGCGGTGGGGCTGGCCGTCGATCCCGCGACCGGCGAGGTGTGGGCCACCAACAATGGGCGCGACCTGATGGGCGACGACCTGCCCCCCGAG
>JASFQX010000224.1:0-4479 GCA_050115215.1 Chloroflexota bacterium | reverse complement strand
AGTCCTCGACCACGTAGTCGTGGCGAGCCTTGCGATTGGTGGCGACGGTCTTGCCCATCGGTGGGCTCCTGGGTGAGGCGTGGTGGTGGCGGGCGGCCTTCTAGGGTCGCACAGACATGCGAACGCCGGCCCTGCGGGCCGGCGTCCTAGCGGCATGCACCACTCGGTCGGTTCGACTAGCGCCGAACCTCCGAGGCGGTGCTGCTACTTAAACGACTTTGCATTGCACACCACCTCCTTTCGCTTGAGGGAACGGTACCCGACCTGTCAAGCGTTGTCCGGCAGTCGTTCACACGGCGTGCCCGAGCACACGGCGTGCCCGAGAGCCACCGTGGCTATTCCACGGGGGCGGCGCTGCCCGTCGCGGCCGTACCCGGGCTTGGACCTGCCGGTGGCTGCGGGCCTGGTGCTGGCTCGCCCACCACGACCGCGATGGCCGACTGCAGCTGCTGGTCGCCCTCCGGATCGGCATCGGCCTCACCGGGCCAGAAACGCTCGCCGTCCAGCGGCACGATCACATCCGGCTGCAGTCCTCTGCCCTCCACCCAGTGCTTGTCGCGCGTGAGCCACTTGGCCACCGAGAGCCGGAAGCCGCCGTTGTCGCCGGGCAGCTCGCTCCATTCCTGGACGGTGCCCTTGCCGAAGGTCGGCTCGCCGACCAGCGTGGCGCGACCGGCATCCTGCAGCGCTCCGCCCAGGATCTCACTGGCCGAGGCGGTGCCGCCGTTGACCAGCACCGCCACCTCGAGGGCCTGGTCCGCGGCGAGTCCGCCAGCGCTGGCCTCGACTGCCACCTGTCGGCCCCCGGCGTCTTCCTCCCAGAAGACCGGCCCATCGTCCAGGAACTGGCTGCTGATCTCGACGGTCGCGTCGACGAACCCGCCGGGGTCGTCACGCACGTCGATGACGAGGCCCTCGACGCCAGCCGCGAGGTGCGCCTCCAGCGCCTGCTCGAAGTCGGCCGCGGCGTTGGCGCTGAAGTTGTCGATGCCGATGTAGCCGACACTGCCGTCGGCCAGCGACGCGGTGTGGACGTCTTCGGTCGTGACCCGGTCGCGCGTGATGGGCAGCTCCAGCTCGGCTCCGTCGCGAACGACGGTCAGCGTGACCTCGCTGTCGCGCGGGCCCCGGATGAGCATCACCGAATCGTCGATGGTGAAGCCGTCGAGGGAGTCGCCGTCGACGGCGATGACGATGTCGTCGGCCTCGAGGCCGGCCTCCTCTGCCGGCGCCCCCGTCAGCACGCGCGTCACGCGCAGGCGGCAGGCCTCGTCGATCGGCTCGCAGGCCTCGCCGGCCTCGTCCTTGGTGACCATGACCGCGCCGATGCCCTCGAACTCGCCCATCGCGTCATCGAGCGCAGAGTCGTACTCGTCGGGCGGCATGTAGCGCGAATAGGGGTCGTCGAGGACCTCGAACATGCCCTCGATCGCACCCTCCAGGAGGGCGTCGGGCAGCGGCGTCCCGATGTAGTCATCGGCGATGCGCTGATAGGTCTCGGCGAAGGCCTCGATGGCGGCCCGCTCCTCGTCGCTGCGACCAGCCGGGCCGCTGCCCAGCGAGAGGCCAGCCCAGAAGATGACCGCGGCCCCGATGAACAGCAGGAGCAGCACCGTCGGGCCCAGCCCGGCCCCGCCCCGAGGCGGCGTAGGGGACGCTGTCGGTGGCCTCGGCGGCGGGGATGGCGATCGCGGTGTGGGTGGACCGGGGGCAGTCATGGTGGGGCCGAGCAGCTAGCGCAGGTAGGTGCGCACGCTGATCCACGCGCCCAGCCCGCCGAGCGCGAGCCCGGCGCCGAGCACGATGGCCGTGATCTGCAGGGTCAGCGACTGGTCGAAGCCGAGCGGGACCGAGCCGGCGATGTCGCTGGCGATGTCGCTGATGGCCGGCGAGGCGATGAGCAGCAGCAGCAGCGTGATGACCGCGCCGGCCAGGCCGATGAGCACACCCTCGAGGAGGAAGGGCCAGCGCACGTAGCGATCCGACGCGCCCACCAGGCGCATGATCTCGATCTCCTGCGCGCGAGCCATCAGCGCCATGCGGATGCTGTTGACCACGATGAGCAGCACCGTCACGGCTACGAAGCTGAGCAGGATGAAGCCCAGGTTGCGCAGCTCGGCGGTGAGCTCCACGAGGCGGTCGATGCCGGTCTGCTGGTCGGGCACGAAGCGCACCAGGCCGGTCTCCGCGCGCAGCAGCTCGGTCACCGCGTCGGTCTCGCGCGGGTTGAGGAGGTCGACCGTGAGATAGGCGTAGAGCGGGTTGCTTACGCCGGCGATGAAGCTGGTGTCCTGACCGGCCGCCTCGCGCTCGGCGAGGAACTCGGCGAGCGCCTCCTCCTTGCTGGTGTAGGTCACCGCGGCCACCTCGGGCAGGGCCAGCACGCGGGCCTGCAGCTCATCCACGCGCTCCCCGAGCACGCCATCGTGCAGCTCGGCGCGGACCTCGACGCGCGACTCGACGTACTCCAGGCCCGACTCGACCCCGTTGATGACGATGACCAGCGCCGCCAGCAGGACGAGCATGAGGATCATGGTGAAGGTGGCCGCAAAGGTCATGACGCTGTTGCGCCACAGCCCCTGTACCGCTTGGCGCACCGAGAAGCGGACGAAGTGCATCAGGACGGCGCCTCAGTACTCACGGTGGTAGCCGCCGACCTCGTCGCGCACCACGCGGCCGTCCTCGAGGGCCACCACCCGTCGGCGCAGGGCGGTGACGACCTCGGCGTCGTGGGTGGCCATGAGCACGGTCGTGCCCATCTCGTTGATGCGCAGCAGCAGCTGGATGATCTCCCAGCTGATGAGCGGATCGAGGTTGCCGGTGGGCTCGTCGGCGATGATGAGGCGCGGATCGTGGACCATGGCCCGGGCGATGGCGGTGCGCTGCTGCTCGCCGCCCGAGAGCTGATTCGGTCGCTGTCTTGCCTGCTCGGTGAGCCCCACCAGCGCCAGCGCTCGCTCCACGGTCGGCTCCATCAGGCGCCTGGCCGTGCCCGTCACCTCCAGCGCGAAGGCCACGTTCTCCCACACCGTCTTGCGCGGGAGGAGGCGGAAGTCCTGGAAGACGATGCCGATCTTGCGCCGCAGCAGCGGCACCTCCCGCTTCTTCATGCGGCCCAGGTCGTGGCCGGCCACCTCGACGCTACCGGTGGTGGCCTTCTCATCGCGAACGAGCAGCTTGATGAGCGTGGACTTGCCGGCGCCCGACGGGCCGACGAGGAAGATGAAGTCACCCTCGGGGATGACCAGGTCGACGTCGATGAGCGCCTCCTTGCCGGTCCCGTAGGTCTTGCTCACGCCCTCGAGACGCACCGAAGCCGGCCGCTCCGGCAGGGTCAGCGGCTGTCCAGGCAGGGGCGTTCCGGTCGTCGCAGGTCCAGGTCCCGGCAAGACGGGGGCCTGGTCGGGCCACGAGGCCCCTGGGGGAGTCCCGGCGACGGCCCGGGAAACGGGGTCGCTCATCGGCCGGGAGCGTAGCACAGGGTCTCGCCACAGCCCCCAGCGCCCTCGCCATGCGAAGGTCAGATCGGAGTGCCGCGGCCGAGCGCCTCGAGCGCCGCCTGGTGGAGGCGTCCGTTCGTAGCCAGCACCCCGTGTGCGGGCATGTCCTCGCCGCCCAGCACATCGGTCACGCGCGCACCGGCCTCCTGCAGCACGGCACGTGGAGCAGCCAGGTCCCACAGCTTCAGCTCGGCCTCGACCATGATCTCGGCCGCGCCCTCGGCCACGAGCATGTAGCCGTAGAAATCGCCCAGCCCGCGGTCGCGCCAGACGCTGCCCAGCAGCGACCCGAACCCCGGCACCCAGCCGGACCCGACCAGGCTGGGGTACGAGGAGTAGACGAGCGAGGCTTCGTCGAGGCGTTCGACCGCGGACACCGACAGCCGCAGGGCCGAGTTGCGGTCCCAGCCGCCGGGGACCGTGTCCACGGCCCAGGCGCCCCCGTCCTGCCAGCTGAACCAGCGTCGGTGGAGCGCCGGCGCGCTCACCGCCCCGACCGCCAGCCGGCCCTCGATCTCGAGCGCGATGAGCGTGGCGTAGACAGGCACGCCGCGCATGTAGTTGTGGGTGCCGTCGATGGGGTCGATGATCCAGCGGCGCCCGCTCTCCGAGGGCGCCACGCCATACTCCTCGCCCACCAGCCCGTGCTCCGGGAAGCGCGCGCCGATGCGCTCGCGGATGGCGCGCTCCACGGCCGTGTCGGCCTCGGTCACGAACGAGGCGTCGGGCTTGGTCTCGAAGGCGATCGCCCGCCGGAAGGAGGCCAGGCTGATGGCGTCGGCCTCGTCACAGGCAGCCAGCGCGACCTCGACGGCGGCGCCGATCTCGGTCGACGGGTGGGGCAGAGACAGGCTGGTCACGGTTCCTCCGGTGCGTGCGGCTCAGAGCAGGGCGAAGCTCATGGGCAGGTAGCGCTCGAAGGCAGGGGCGCTGCCCTCCGAGCAGTAGACGGCCGGGGTGCCGTCCATGCGCAGGCCTG
>JASFQX010000223.1:0-4498 GCA_050115215.1 Chloroflexota bacterium | reverse complement strand
CGGCGTCGAGCGGGTCGACCACGGCGTCAACGCCCTCGAGGATGAGGCCCTCGTCGACGAGATCAAGCGACGAGGCCTAGGGCTCACGGTCTGCCCCATCTCCAACTCGTACGTGAGCGACGGGACCAAGGCGCCCGAGATCCGGTCCCTGCTCGAGCAGGGGGTGCTGGTCACGGTGAACTCGGACGATCCCGCCTACTTTCCCGGCTACATCGCCGAGAACCTGGCGATCCTTCAGCGCGAGGGGCAGCTCACGCTCGACGACATCGTCCGCCTCGTACGCAACGCCTTCGCCATCAGCTGGCTGGCCGAGCCGGAGCGAAGGGCGTACCTCGATCGCGTGGATGCCTGGGTGGCCGCCGGCTAGTTGTAGTTCCTACAGACCTTGTAGACAGTTCTCGACCCCGCGTGGCGGGCCGCCCGCCCTTGACCCGCTCATTGGCGTTCGGGTTGAGTAGCGTCATGACACGGCCCACGTCATTCGTCGTCCAGTGCACAGGTTCCGGCGACGACGACATCGAGCGTCAGTTCGAACTCGAGCGCCATCAACGTGCTCACCACGGCTGTGTGCCGACGCAAACTGAGTGGCTTCCAGCGGGAGGGGTGTTCTCGTTTGCCCCATGGGCTGGCTGACGGGGTTGTTCGGCATCCACCCAACGCCACGTGTCACGTACACGCTCGAAGATCCGGCCCCCCACCAAGAAGGGCCGGAAGTCGCCCGTCTAGGCGGCCACTCCTCGCGCGAGCCTGTCAACAACGTGTTGGGACGTACAGCTAGTCCGCAGACGGCTCCACCGGGTCGGGCATCGGAGGCAGCTCGCCCTGGCCGGGTTCGCCAGTGGCTCGGCACGGTCCAGGCGGCCATGGTCACGGGGCCGTGCGTCGTAGCCTCCCGCGACCGACATTGTCTCGCGGGCGTCGAGCGACACCGTCGACAAGGTCTGTCGGAAGTATGGCTAGTCGCCGATCGTCAGGGCGAGGTGCCACCCTTCGCGATCGAGCTCTTCGCGCGCATACACGAGCGACCCCCGCTTGCCGATCTCGACCGTGTAGAACGGCCGCTCGGGAATGTCTTCCACGGTGAACTCGAACTCGCACTCGTGGAAGTCGCTCTCGATGCCGGGCCCGGTCTTGCCGAGCGCCACGATCTTCTCGGCCTCGTCCTTCACGACCACCTGCTGGCCTGCGGTGATGTCGCGATAGCCCCCGGTCCCGTAACAGCGCCCGTCTTCGAACTCGATCGAGGGATCGAAGGAGCTGTCGATGAGCGTGAAGGTGCCGGTCAGGGTGATCGTGTCGTCGGGCGAGAAGGTCGGGGGAGGCTCAGCGGTCGGCATCGGGCGCCCGCGCTCACCGATCTCGACCGTCAACCGCGTGGCCCCGGTTCCGTTCTCGACGCAACGGAGCGTGCGGTCCCCGAGATCGAACTCCCACTGCTTCGCCGCGGGCGAGAAGCAGCCGTCGATCACGTCGGAGGTCAGGTGGCTCGCCAGCGCCCCGGGAGCGAAGTGCTCGAGCCACCCCCAGCGCAGGTCCCACCAGGTGTCGAGCGATGTCGCGTCGTTCGCGGCGAGGTCGATGACGAGCGTGGCGCCGGTCAGTCTCCCATCAGCGTCCCCTTCGATCGTGGCCGTCGCCGTGCTGGTCGCGTCCTGTCGATACCCCTTGAAGGCGTCGCCGAACGGACTGTCATCGACATCACTGAAGTCGAGCGTCCCGGCGAGTGAGTAGTCCGCCCGCCATGTAGCCGACCCATCGGCGGCCTGGCTACCTGCGCCATCCGGGTTCGGTGACTCGACCCTGAGCGCGTGGTCGGAGTACCAGTCATGCATGTGCGCCACCGCGCGACCGAACTCGGTGTCGAGATCCTCGAAGGCGACCGCAGACGGCCGGCTGGTCTGGGCACCTGGAGTGCCAGCCATCGCTGCCTGGACATCGATGACCTCGACCGACACACCCTGTAGCGGCTCGCCATCGATGATCCCTGGAGTGACCGTGTCGTTGACGAAGAGCAGTGTCGCGTCGGCATCCACGATCCGGGCGCTCAGGGTGTACGTCAGCCGCTCGTCGATGTCGTTGGGGTCGTATCCCACCTCGAAGGGGATCTCGGTGATCGTCGTGTTCTCGACGACGCCCTCATCGACTGCCACCGTCGTAGCCGCGACATCCATCCTGTTGGCATCCTGCAGTTCCACCGACCACGTCGCGACTGCCGGCAGCTCGGCACCGTCGGGCAGGGTGATGACGCCGGTCACGGACGGCGCGGCGTCTCGCTCGGGGAAGCCTGACGACCCGGCACGCTGACACGGTTCGTCGGGATCGGCCAGCAGTAGGTCGACGGATTCGCCGACAGGCACCATTTCCCCTGCCTGGGGCAGCTGATCGTGCACCAGCCACGTGGGATCTGGCACCGGGTCCGGGATAGTCGCGCCGACCTTCAGCCCGCGGTCCACGAGCTGCTCGGTGACGGTCGCCAGATCGAGACAGGTGACGTCATCGACCCTCACGATCGCGTCGACCCGCCCCTGGTAGCCAGGCAGAACCTCGGCGTCCTCCAGCGACATGCCAGACGGGAGAGGGATCTCGATGACCGTGCCTGGCAAGTCCGCGGGCGCGACATCCTCCAGCGTGGGATTGGCAGCCAGAATCCGCCGGCGGGGGATGCCGAAGGTCTCGGCCACGCGGAGCAGCGCCTCCCCTTCCTGGATCTCATAGAAGATGGACACGCTCTGGCCCGTGTCTTCCGCGGGCGTGGGCTCGGGTGTGGGCTCCGGGGTCGGCTCGGGTGTGGGTTCGGGCGTCGGCTCCGGGGTCGGCTCGGGCGTCGGCTCCGGGGTCGGCTCGGGCGTGGGCTCGGGTGTGGGTTCGGGCGTCGGCTCCGGGGTCGGCTCGGGCGTGGGCTCCGGGGTCGGCTCGGGCGATTCGTCGTTGAGCGTGACGGTCCACTCGCAGTGGCTGGCGCCTCCGTGAGGCGTGTAGTCGGTGTCCCAGAAGTAGCGCCCCGGGCCGACCGCGTAGAGCCAGGTCTCGCCAGATGCCTCGTCCGTTGCCGGCGCCACGGCATAGAACGATCCCAGTGAGTCGGACGGGTCGTCCGCAGGTCGGAGGTACCCGACCACGTCGCACGGGTTCGGGCCCGACTGGAGCGACCAGGAGACGCGGTAGTCGCCGCCGGCGAGGCTGAACGCCTCGGTGTTCAGCGGCCCGATGCCGGTCCTGATCACTGGCCCTGAGTGTGAACCGGCGTGATCGATCACGGCGTCGATGATCGAGATCTCCCACGCGCAGGACCCCTCGCCGACGTCCCAGTAGTAGCGGTCGGCGGGCACGGCGTAGAAGTACGACTCGACGGTGTTCCACGCCTCGTCGTCGGCACCGGCACTCACGACCGCGAGCGGCACCCGGTCAGCGGTGCGGGTGAGGGAGATGCCGTGCCGGCAACCGCCGCCAGGCGGGGACTCGGGGTCAGGATCGCGCACCCGTACGGACACGAGGTAGTCGCCGCCGTCGAGCTCGAAGGCTCGCGTCGCCTGCTGGCCGCGGCCGTCGCGAGTCACGACGTTGGTCGGCAGGGGGCTCGGCTCCAGTGTCTCCTGCATCGGGGCAAGGTAGGATCGCGCGACCTCGAGGCAAGCCGCCAGGGCGTCAGCGTCGGGAGCGTTCTGACGGCACAGCTCCTCGAGGAGCGTCACGTCGACGGTGGGGGTCTCAGGATCGACGGTGACGGATGCGGCGTCGGACGCGACTCCGACGGACACGAGGTAGTCGACGGCAGTGCCAGGGGTGACCATCGTGCCGCCTGCTGGGTCAGAGCTGACGACGTTGCCCGCGACGATCGTCTCGTCGCTGACCTCGGTGCGTGCGCCCGCCACCAGGCCGGCGTCGTCGAGCGCGCTGAGGGCGTCGGCCTCGGACAGATCGACGAGGTCGGGCACGGGCTGCAGTGGCCGTTGCGACGGGGCCTCCGCATCGGCGCCGATCGTGGACGGCGCCAGGACGAGGACCAACAGGACCACCATGACGATGATGCGCACGATTCCCCCATGCGTTCTGGAAGCTGTGGGTCAGGATAGACAAACGCGGGCGACCAGCCCGGGCCGCCGGCCGCTGGCCGCGACCAGGCGGGGCTCGCTCATCCGTCGCCACCGGCCAAGGGCCGGCCGATCGCCGAGAGGCTGGGTGAGTTCGCGACCCGAGCGAGCGCCTGTGACTCGGCTCGTGAGTCCTTGCCGGGTGGACGTCCACCTTGGGGTCAGACGGACGACCGATTCCGATCCGCTCGGACCATCGCGGCACCGTTCGCGTTCGGCAGGCTAGGGCGAAGGGGGAAAGACGCCCAGTGGCCTTTCGGTTCGTCCATACCGGTGACCTGCACCTCGACAGCCCCTTCGTCGGCCTGACCACCGAGGCGCCCGCCAGCGTCGTGGAGACGCTCCGCGAATCGACGATCGCCGCCTGGACCAATATCGTCGAGCTGGCGCTCACAGAGGACGCCGAC
>JASFQX010000222.1:0-4500 GCA_050115215.1 Chloroflexota bacterium | reverse complement strand
GAGCTGCTGGCCGAGCTGGCCCAGGCTCGTCGCGAGAGCGAGGCGGCCATCGCTCTCATCAGCGTGGACATGGATGACCCGGCCATGCTCGGCCGCGTCGACCGCGGTCCGGACGGGCACATCAGCGGCGTGGTCGAGTACAAGGACGCCACGCCCCAGCAGCGCGAGATCAACGAGATCAACTCGGGGCTCTACGCCTTCGATGCCGGCTGGCTGCGGGGCCGCATCGGCGACATCGAGCCCAGTCCCGTGACCGGCGAGCTCTACCTGCCCGAGCTCATCCCGCTGGCACGCGCCGACGGCTGGCCCGTGGCCACGCTCGAGGTCGAGGACGACGGCACGCTCCTGGGCATCAACGACCGCGCCCAGCTGGCCGACGCCGAGCTGGAGATGCGCCTGCGCATCAACGAGGCGCACATGCGCGCGGGCGTGACCCTGCAGGACCCGGCCACGACCTACATCGACGCCGGGGTGGAGATCGCCGAGGACGTGACGCTGGAGCCCAACGTGCAGCTGCGCGGCCGGACGGCCATCGAGCGCGACGTGATCGTGCGCAGCGGCTCCTACATCTGCGACTGCCGCATCGGCGCGCGCACGGTGGTGTGGGCCAGCGTGCTCGAGGGCTCGACCGTCGACGAGGACGTGACCATCGGGCCCTTCAGCCACGTGCGCAAGGGTGCCTACATCGGTCCCGACGTGGAGCTGGGCAACTACGCCGAGGTCAAGAACAGCAACATCGGCCCGGGCACCAAGAGCCATCACTTCAGCTACCTCGGCGACGCCGACGTGGGCGAGAAGGTGAACATCGGCGCCGGCTCCATCACCGCCAACTACGACGGGCGGCGCAAGCACCGCACCCGCATCGGCAAGGGCGCGTTCATCGGATCCGACACCATCATGCGCGCGCCGGTGACCGTGGGCGAGGGCGCCTTCACCGGGGCCGCCTCGCTGGTGACGCGCGATGTCCCCGACGGTGAGACGGTGCTGGGCGTCCCGGCCCGGATCCGTCCGCGCCGGCCACAAGCCGACGAGGGAGCCGGGGCCGAAGGCGACCTCGCCACGGACGCCGCCAGCGATGACCGGGCCCCCACGGAGGGCGACGGGGGCCGCTGATGGGCAGCTCCCTCCTCGAGATCCTGGTCATCGCCGTCCTGGTCGCGGTCAACGGTGTCTTCGTGGCCGCCGAGATCGCGCTCGTGACCGTGCGCCGGAGTCGCATCCGCCAGCTCAGCGACGAGGGCAGTTCCCGCGCCAAGCGCGTGGCGCGGATGACCGAGCGACCCGGCCGCCTGCTGGCCACCATCCAGCTGGGCATCACCTTCATCGGCTTCCTCGCCGCCGCCTTCGCCGGTGCCAGCATCGCCGGCCAGCTGGCCGACTGGCTGCGGGACATCGGGCTGGCCGGCTCGGCCGATGTCATCGCCCTGCTGCTGATCACGCTCATGGTCAGCTTCGTGACCATCGTCTTCGGTGAGCTCGTGCCCAAGACCCTGGCCCTGGCCCACGCCGAACGCTATGCCCTCGCGCTCTCGCGGCCGATCGACATCCTCGGCCGGCTCCTCGCGCCGGTGGTCTGGTTCCTCACCACCATCACCCACCTGGTCACGCGCCTGCTGGGCGTGCGCGACGTGAGCGACGACGCCATCACCAGCGAGGAGCTGCGCATCCTCGTGGAGCGCGGCTCCGAACAGGGCACCATCGAGGCCGAGGAGGAGCAGATGATCGGGGGCGTGCTCGAGCTCGGGGAGCAGCGCGCCCACGAGGTCATGGTCGCGCGCGTGGACATGGTCACGCTGGACGCGAATGCCTCGCTGGCCGAGATCGTCGAGACCATCGTGGGCGAGGGCCACTCGCGCATTCCGGTCTACGAGGGCAACATCGACAACGTCATCGGCATGCTCTACGCGAAGGACCTGCTGCCCTACCTGGTGGGCGAGGATCGGCCGCCGTCGGTCCGGACCCTGCTGCGGACCCCGCTGTTCGTGCCCGAATCGATGCTCGTCGACGATCTGCTGCGCAGCCTCCAGCGCCGGCGCGTCCACATCGCGGTCGTGCTCGACGAGCACGGCGGGACAGCCGGCCTGGTCACCATCGAGGACCTCATCGAGGAGATCGTGGGCGAGATCCAGGACGAGTACGACGAGGAGGAGCCCATGATCGTGCCCCTCGGTGACGATCAGGCGCGCATCGACGGCCGAGCCGCCGTGGACGACATGCTCGAGCACTTCGAGACCCGGCTCGATGGCGAAGACCAGGAGGAATTCGACACCGTCGGCGGCCTCGTCTACCACCACATCGGCGGCGTGCCCAGCGTCGGCGACACGGTCCAGGTCGACGGCCTCAAGCTGACGGTGGAGGCCACGGACGGTCGTCGCGTCCGCACCGTGCATGTGCTCTACACGCCGCCGGAGCCGGCAGCGGACGACGAGGGCGACGGCTAAGGGCGGGCTGGCTCCTAGGCGCTGATGACGCCGCGCACGATGTCGGCCAGCCGCTCCATCGAGGCCCGATCGACGGTGCCCACGGAGGCCAGCTCGGCCAGCGCCTGGTCGCGGTACTCGCGCGCCCGGGTTCGCGTGAATTCGCGAGCGCCCACGCGTTCGAGGATGCCCAGCACCTCCGCCACCTCGTCGGGGTCGGGCTCGGCCTCCTTCTGGGCCAGGATGGCCCGCAGGCGCTGCCCGTCGTGGCCGGTGGCCTGGGCCAGGGCGTAGATCAGCGGCAGCGTCTTCTTCCGCGTGGCGATGTCCGAGGTCGCCTTGCCGGTGGCCGCTTCGTCGCCCCAGATGCCGAGCAGATCGTCGTTGAGCTGGAAGGCCAGGCCGAGCGCCCAGCCGAAGCTGCGGTAGGCCGCGATGACCGCCTCGTCCTCGGTCGCCAGCACGGCCCCGGCTTCCGCCGAGCCGGCGATGAGCGAAGCGGTCTTGCGGCCGATCATGTCGAAGTAGTAGTCGACCGACATCCACTCGTCGTGCTCGGACGTCCAGATATCCATGAACTGGCCCTCGCACAGCGCCAGGCAGGTCTCGTCGTAGAGGCGCATCAGCCGCAGGATGCGGCTGTCGTCGAAGCCCTCCTCCCGCAGGCGGTAGAGGGCCATGCGGCTGAGTGTGAAGAGGGTGTCGCCGGTGTTGATGGCCTGGGGCACGCCCGAGACGGTCCACAGGGCAGGACGATGGCGGCGCTCTGTGCCGTGGTCCTCGATATCGTCGTGGACGAGGCTGAAGTTGTGGCCCATCTCGACCGCAGCCGCGCCCGGCAGAGCCGCGGCGTGGTCGCCGGCGATCGACTGGTAGGCCAGCAGGCCGATCAGCGGACGCATGCGCTTGCCTCGCGGCGCGTCGCTGTCGAGGCCCATGTGGTAGCGCACCATGGCGTACAGCTCGCGGGTGCGCTCATCCTCCACGCGCGCGATGACCCCGAGCATCTCCCGCTCGGTATCGGCGATGAGGCGTTCGAGGTCGATGGACGTCAGCACGGATGACATGATACTCGCTTGTAGCACATTCCACGATGACGTCCGTGCGACATCCCGGCCCCGCGTCCGATAGGCTCGGGCGCGTGCCCCGACCTCGCACCTACAAGACCCGGGCCATCGTCCTCGCCCACTTCGACCTGGGAGAGGCGGACCGCATCATCACCTTGCTCACGCCCGAGGACGGCAAGATCCGGGCCGTGGCCAAGGGGGTGCGCCGGCCCAAGAGCCGCATCGGCGGCTCGGTCGAGCCGTTCGCGGAGCTGGAGCTTGTGCTGGCTCGCGGTCGCAACCTCGACGTCATCACGCAGGTCGGCGTGGCCCACGCCTGGCTGCGGCTGCGCGACCGCCTCGAATCGACCGCCACGGCCTGGTACCTGGGCGAGCTGGCCGACCGCGCGGTCGAGGAGCGGGCCGGGGAGCATCCCGTCTACGGCCTGCTCCGCCGTGCCTGCCAGCTGCTCGACGACGGCATGGATCCCGGACGCGTCGCGCGCTGGTACGAGTCGGGCCTGTCCGATGCGCTGGGCGTGCGTCCCGAGCTCGACCGCTGCGTGGAGTGCGACCGGGTCCTGGAGGAGAGCGATTCGTTCCGCTGGGTACCGGCGCTGGGTGGCGTGCTCTGCCGGCGGCACCCCGCTCCGCCCGCCGAGACGGTCTCGCTCTCGGTGGAGGCCCTGAAGCTGCTCAAGGCCTATCGGCGCTTCGACGTGGAGGCGCTGGCGGCGCTGCGGGTGCCCGCAGCCGTAGAGGCCGAGGTCGAGGCCGTCATGCGCCGCTACATGCGCTTCATCCTCGAGCGAGAGGCCCGCTCGCTTGCGTTCGTCGACGAGGTCCGCCATGCGATCGACTGACTTGCGCCATCGGTGGCACGATAGATGGCCTACGTCCGGCCCTGCCATCGCCGGCGCCTCGCCCAGGAGATCCCACACGTGACCGATCTGCTCCATCCCGCCACGCCCGCGAGCGATGTCGTCGACCCCGGCCCCAGCGTCGAGAAGCTCGACACGATCGTGTCGCTGGCC
>JASFQX010000221.1:0-4503 GCA_050115215.1 Chloroflexota bacterium | reverse complement strand
ACTCGGTGTGCGTGTTGGCGTAGAGCGGCATCACCTGCTCGCGGATGTAGTCCTCGATGAAGCCCAGGCTGCGACCGGACGCGGTGTAGTCGGCATACGTCAGCCGGCGTACGCCGAAGGGGCCACTGAAGGCCTCGTCATCGCCGATGACGCTGCGCCGGATGAGGTCGAGCAGCACCTCGGGATCGGCGTGCTGGGCAGGCGGGGTCGGCGTGACGGCAGTCATGGGAAGCTCATCGTAGCCGGTGGCACGGTCGCGGGCAGTCGTGGGCGTCGGGGCTGCTCGACCAAAGGGACAGCGCCACTGCGTCCCCGCTAGTCTGCGGCGCACACGAGCCCAGACAGTGCCGGCCGCCCGCGCGCAGGCCAGTGCCAACGCCCGCGAGGGAGGACCGATGGAGCTGCTGACGAACCCCGAGATCTGGATCGCGCTGCTGACGCTGACCGCGCTCGAGATCGTGCTCGGCATCGACAACATCGTCTTCATCTCCATCCTGGCCAACAAGCTGCCCGAGGAGCAGCGCGACCGCGCCCGGCGCGTGGGCATCCTCGCGGCCATGGGCATGCGCATCCTGTTGCTGCTCGGCATCAGCTGGGTGGTCACCCTGACCGAGCCACTGTTCGAGCTCTTCGGTCACGAGTTCAGCGGGCGCGACCTCATCCTCATCGGCGGCGGCCTCTTCCTCCTGGCCAAGGCCACGTGGGAGATCCACGGGCGCATGGAGGGTGACGATCACGTCCGCGACACAGGCCGCGTCACGTCCTTCTGGAGCGTCATCGCCCAGATCATGATCCTGGACATCATCTTCAGCCTGGACTCGGTCATCACCGCCGTGGGCATGGTCGACGAGGTCCTCGTCATGATCGCCGCGGTCGTCATCTCGGTCATCGTCATGCTCGTCGCCAGCGGCTACATCACGCGCGTCATCGACCAGCACCCGACGCTCAAGATGCTGGCGCTCGCGTTCCTCCTGCTCATCGGCTTCACGCTCGTGGCCGACGGCCTGGGTCAACACATCGACAAGGGCTACATCTATGCGGCCATGGGCTTCGCGGTCTTCGTCGAGATCCTCAACATCCGACGCTCGTCCAAGCTGGCCAAGCCGCTCAAGATGCATGACCCCTATCACGAGCTGGGCGAACCCATCGCGGTCGCCGAAACCGGGGGTGGGGAGTCGTAGGTCGCCCGGGCCAGCGGGGTTCTAGTTCGAGGGTGCGTTCGTGGCGGCCGCTTCCGGCGAGGATCCGGGCGTCTCGTCGGGTGCGAAGTCGGGCAGCTCGAACAGCCGGAAGTCGAACTCGGGCCAGTCGATCTGCGGCAGCTCGATCTCCGGCAGCTGTACCGCGCGAGCCGCATCACTGAAGACCAGCCCGAGCATCACGATCGCGCCCGTGAGCAGAAACTTGGCCCCGAACGACGAGATGAGGTAGCGCCGGAAGCCGAATTCCATCAGGCCCCCGAGATAGGCGGCGGCGGTGCCCATGGGCGTCGGAGCGAAGCACAGCAGGAACATGCCCCACGCCCCGCGCTGCTCGAGGACGGGCCGCGCGCGGTCCTGGGTACGCTTCAGGGACGTCGAGAAGCGCGCGCGCCAGCCTCGCTGGGGTGCGTCGCCACCGACCGCCGCGGGCGACACGGCCGAGCCCGAGTCGGCTCCTGCGCTGTCGGAAGGGTTGACGCCGGCAAGCGTGCTGACGATGTCTGCGTCAAGCTCGGCACCAGGCGCGAACTCCCTGGCGTCGTCGTCGCTCATGCCCGTGTCGGCGGCGATCTTCTCTGCGCCAGCCTGGTCACCCGCGGCGTACGATTCGGCGGTCCGGGCACCGGCCACGTAGTAGCTCAGCTGGCCCAGGCCCATGGCCGCGCCGGCCACGAGGAAGACCTCCCATGAAGGCAGGATCACGGCCTGCTGGAAGACCATCAGCAGCCCGATGAAACGGGCTCCCGGGATCGGGACCAGCACGCCGCCGTTGCCCAGCCAGTTGACGAGGAAGAGCGTCAGGACCGCGAAGATGTCGAGCGAGTCGAAGGCCACCTGCACAACACGCAGGGACGAGACGACGATGGCAGAGACCACGGCCACGGCCACGATGACCACGCCCAGGAAGACGCGGGACTCGTTCGAGAACCAGCCGTGTACCCAGGCCTGGGCACGGAGGAGGATGGCTGGGGCCCGGTCACGCGCGTGCAGCTGCGCCTCGTCGGAGGCTGGCGGCGAGTCGGAGGCTGGCGGCGCGTCGGAGGCTGGCCCCGGTCGGTCGGGACCTCGTCCAGCGTCATCCTTCCCCGATGGCGCCGGCGGACGGTGGGACTCAGGCACGATGCCTCGATGCTAGCGGCTCAGGCGGTCGACAGGAACGGGGGTTCGGCCGCATGATTCGGGACCCGCGGTCGCGCAAGGCGGCCGCCGACGCCCCGAAAGGACACGATGCTTCGACTCGGCTACAAGGCCTCGGCCGAACAGTTCGGCCCCCGCCAGCTCCTCGACTTCGCCATCACCGCTGACCGGCTCGGCTTCGACTCGGTCTGGACCAGCGACCACTACCAGCCCTGGCGCCACACCGACGGCCACGCCCCCAACGCCATCGCCTGGCTGGGGGCGGCGGCCATGTCGACCGAGCGTGTCCTGCTCGGCACGAGTGTGTTGACGCCGACGCTGCGCTACAACCCCGGCGTCGTGGCACAGGCCTTCGCCACCCTCGGCTGCTTGGCGCCCGGACGGATCGCGCTGGGCGTGGGCACCGGCGAGTCCCTCAACGAGGTCGTGGTCGGCGTCGAATGGCCCGAGCAGAAGGAGCGCTTCCACCGTCTCAAGGAGGCGGTGATGCTGATCCAGCGGCTCTTCCGGGAGGAGATGGTCAGCTTCGAGGGCGAGTACTACACGACGCACAACGCCACCCTCTACGACAAGCCCGCTGAGCCTGTGCCGGTCTACATCGGCGCGTCGGGCCCGGCCGCGTCTCGCCTGGCTGGACGCATCGCCGAGGGCTACATCGCGACCAGCGGCAAGCCGCCGGAGCTCTACACCGAGAAGCTGCTGCCGGCCGTGGCCGACGGGCTGGAGAAGGCCGGCCGGCCCGACGATGCCATCAGCCGCATGATCGAGATGAAGGTCAGCTTCGACACCGATCGGGCACGGGCCATGGAGGACACCAAGATCTGGGCCGCGCTGGCCCTGTCCGGCGAGCAGAAGATGGGCGTAGAGGACCCGCGCGAGATGGAGCGGCTGGCGAGGACGGTCGAGGACGTGGCCCATCGGCGCTGGCTCGTCAGCGACGACGTTGATGAGCACATCGAGCAGATCCGGCCCTACCTCGAGTGGGGCTTCGACCATCTCGTCTTCCACTTCCCGGGTGACGACCAGGAGCGGGCCATGGCCCTCTACGCCGAGCGCGTGCTGCCGGAGCTGCGGGCGCGGTTCGGCTGAGGTCCCCCCGGGCGGTAGCGGAGGGCGGATGCTTGCACATTTGCAGTTCGAACTGTAAATTGTGCAAATGGTTCTCCTCTCGCAGCGTGCGCTGACGGCCTCGGACGCCGACGCTGCCCTCTTCGCCGACCGGGAGCACGAGCTCGAGCGTATCGAGCGCGCCCTCGGGCTCCGCTTCAACGTGTTCGTGCTGGCGCCGGCCGGGAGCGGCGTGACCTCGCTGCTGCACCAGCTCGAGCGCCGGCTCGGGGAGGGCGTGGCCTACGTCAACGCCGGCCCCAGCTCGTCGTTCGAGGGACTGCTCGGCGCGGTCAGTCGGGCCCTCGGCAGCCGGATCCTGGTCGACACCGCCGCCGACCTCTTCGCGGGTCTGCGTGACGCCGCCGCCGAGCGAGGACCGGCGACCGTGCTGCTCGACGGGGCCGAGCGGGCCCTGCGCCACGAGCTCTTCGGCCGCCAGCGAGACGAGCTGTGGGAGCTGCCGTTGCGGTGGGTCGCGAACGGAGCCTCTCCCCCGGCCCCACCGGCCGATGCCTTCTTCGAGACGACCGTGCGCCTGGAACCGCTGGACGAGCCGGCGATGCGGGAGGTCCTCCAGCGACGGGCGGCGCCGGATGAGTCGGACGCCGATGCCGCGCGCATGCGAGCCCTGGCGGACCGGCTCCCGCCGCTGCTGGGCGAGGCCTGGCCCCGCGACCTGTTGGCGGTGACGCGCGAGCTCATGCTCAGCGAGGACCCCGACGTGGGGCTGGAGACGCTGGCGGTCCGGCGGGCGGCGCGTGACGAGCTCTCCGACACCGCCGTGCGCGTGCTCGACGCGCTCGCCGGGATCGGCCCGGCCCACGCCGGCGACGAGCGGCTGCTGGAGGAGATCGGCACGACGCGCGCACGCGTGAACCAGGTGCTCAAGGAGCTGGAGGCCGCGGGGCTGGTGGTAGCGGAACAGAGCGGACGGCGTCGCCTCTATGCGCCGGCGAGGGGCTCCTCTACCATCGACACGCAGTCGGAAAGAGGAGTGAGGGCATGAGCCACGAGTTGCTTCGTCACCTGGCGTCGCGCATGGCCTTCGACTCCA
>JASFQX010000220.1:0-4506 GCA_050115215.1 Chloroflexota bacterium | reverse complement strand
TGCTGCTCATGGAGCAGGCGTTCGCTGAACTGCTCGCTGCTGAGGCCCGTGTCGGCGATGCGGGGGAAGGCATAGAACGCACCCCGGGGCTCGACGGTGGGCAGGCCGATCCGCTCCAGCCCGGGCACGAACATGGCCCGGCGTCGATCGTACTCGGCGCGCATCCGCTCGGCCTCGTCGTCGGCCTCGGTCAGGGCGCAGACGGCGGCATCCTGCGACATCGTCGGCGCCGACATGATGATGTACTGGTGGATCTTGAGCATGCCCTCGAGCAGGTCGGCCGGGGCACAGGCCCAGCCCACGCGCCAGCCGGTCATGGCGTAGGCCTTGGAGAAGCCGCCCAGCAGGATCGTGCGCTCCCGCATGCCGGGCAGGGCACTGAAGGCCTCGTGGCGGTGGCCGCCGTAGACCAGCCGGTCGTAGACCTCGTCGCTGATGACCAGCAGGTCGTGGCGCAGGGCGATCTCGGCCAGCTGGCGGCGCACGTCGGGCTCCAGGACCGCACCGGTGGGATTGCAGGGGTAGCCCAGGAAGAGCGCCTTGGTGCGCGGCGTGATGGCAGCCTCCACGGCCTCGGGGTCGAGCTGCCAGCCGTCCTCGGGACGAGTCGGCACGTAGACCGCGTGGCCGCCGCTGAAGATGATGTCCGGCACGTAGGCCACGTACGAGGGCTCGGCCAGCACGACCTCGTCGCCCGGGTCGACCACCGCCTGCATGGCGATCGCCAGCGCCTCCGAGCCGCCGACGGTGATGAGCATCTCGCTGGCGGGGTCGTAGCGCACGTCGTAGCGGCGCTCGAGATGGGCGGAGAGCGCCTCGCGCAGCTCGATGGTGCCGTAGTTGCTGGTGTACTGGGTGCGGCCGGCGCGGAGCGCGTCGATGCCGGCCTGCTTGATGCGCTCGGGTGTGTCGAAGTCGGGCTCACCCACCCCCAGGCTGATCACGTCCGGCATCGTTGCCAGCACGTCGAAGAACTTGCGGATGCCGCTGGGCGGAACGTGCTGGACGCGCTGGGACAGACGTGAACGAGTCGTCGCTTCGATGGTCATCTCGGCCTCGGGTCGAGTGGTGGAGTGGGTGGGTGGTGCGAGTATAGGTGTCCGTCCGCGCACCTCGTGTGGGACACTACGCCGGACGATGATCCCGAACGCTGGAAGGATGACGACGCCGTGGCGCAATCGTATGTGAAGGAGCTCCTGGGCTCGGCAGAGGTCGTGCTCATCGAGACGCGGCAGCATTGGATGGCAGCCATCCGATTCGCTCTCCGACCGATCGTCATCCTCCTCATCGGTGTGGGCCTGCTCGCGCTGAACAGCATCTTCGACTTCGGCGAGGACAGCTTCCTCAGCTTCATCAACGACCTCATCACCTGGGCCGTGGTCATCCTCTTCCTGGTCTCGATCGTGTGGATCCCCATCGACCTCATCCGCTGGGACAGCCGACGCTATGTGCTCACCAACCGGCGAACCATGGTCGTCTCGGGCGTGCTGCAGAAGAACTCGATCGACTCATCCCTCGAGCAGATCACCGACATCGGGCTGCGGGAGACCACCTTCGGCCGACTCCTGGGCTATGCCGACCTGACGATCTTCACCGCGTCGGAGGCGGCCAACGAGGAATACGAGCAGCTGCTCGACGGCAAGCAGTACAAGATCGCCGTGCTCGACGCCAAGGAGGCCATCCGGACCGGCGGTTCGATGGACGCGCTGCCCGTAGGTTTCGTGGTGAAGGGCGGAACCAACGAGGCCTCGATGCGCGCCGACGGCAAGATCCAGGACGAGGAGGAGGAGGCGCCGGCCGCGGTGGCCACGGAGGAGCAGCCCGTCGCGCCGCCACCAGTGGCACCCCCGCCCGCCGTCGAGCCCGAACCGGCGCCGGCGGTCTCGCAGCCTGCGCCGGCGGCTCCGCAGCCTGAACCCGCGCCCGCGGTCGAAGCCGTGGCGGAGACCGCAGCCGAGCCCGAACCGGCGCCGGAGCCGGAGCCGGCCACCGCACCCGAGCCGGTGACCGAGCCGGCGCTGGTCGTCGAGCCAGAGCCCGAGGCCGAGGAGGCGCCTGCGGCCGAGCCCGAGCCGGCGGCGGCCGAGCCCGAGCCGGCGGCCGAGCCCGAACCGGCGGCCGAGGAGGCGGCGGCCGAGGAGGCGGCGGCCGAGCCCGAACCAGCGGCCGAGGCACCGACGGCAGCTGCGGAGGAGCCCACCACCGAGCCGGAGGAGGCGCAGGCCGAACCGGAGAAGAAGCCCGCGGCCAAGGGAAAGAAGGTGGCCGAGGAGGAACCGGCAGCCGAGGACGCCTCGCCGGACGACTCAGAAGCGAAGACCAGCTGAGACTCGCTCCGGGAGCGACACCGACGCCTGTCCTCGCTCGATCCCCAGGCGGCGGAGCCTACCGGGGCAGGGCGGGAGCCGGCGTAGCCGGGTCCGCGGCCCGCGCCAGATTCGACGGCTCCAGGGTCCGCCACTCAGCGTCGGCCGTGATGGCCTCGTAGCCCCGCCCCAGCGCCAGCAGACCGGCTTCGTCCCAGGGCCGGCCGATGATCTGGAGGCCGACCGGCAGGCCGTCGGCCAGGCCCACCGGGATCGACAGGCCCGGCAGCCCGGCCACGCTCACCGGCAGCGTGCACGCGTCCGCAGCGTACATCGAGACCGGGTCGTCGAGCCGCGCTCCCAGCGGGAAGGCCACGCTCGGGCTGACCGGCGCCACGAGGGCATCGACCGAGGCAAAGGCGGCATCGAAGTCGGCCTTGATGAGCGTGCGCACCTTCTGGGCCTTGATGTAGTAGGCGTCGCGGTAGCCCGCCGAGAGCGCATACGTGCCCAGCATCAACCGGCGCTTCACCTCGGGGCCGAAGCCGCGATCTCGCGTGGCCTTGGTGTCGGCGATGACGTCCCCCTCGCGCACGGCCGAGCCGAAGCGGATGCCGTCGTAGCGGGCCAGGTTGGCCGAGGCCTCGGCCGGGGCCACGATGTAGTAGGTGGCCAGCCCGTAGTCGGTGTGCGGCATGTCGACCTCGACCACCTCTGCCCCCGCCGCCTCCAGCGCAGCCACGGCCTCCCGCACGCAGGCCTCGACCGCGGGCTCGATGCCCTCCACGAAGTACTGCCGCGGCAGCCCCAGGCGGCGACCGCGCAGCGAGGCCGCAGCCTCATCGTCGTCAGCCGGCAAGGCCGCGGCATAGTCGGGCACCGCCGTCGGCGCCGAGGTGGAGTCGCGCTCGTCGTGACCGGCCACGGTCCCGAGCAGCAGGGCGGCGTCGCGCACGTCACGGCCCAAGGGCCCGACCTGGTCGAGCGAGGAGGCGAAGGCGACGATGCCGTAGCGGCTGACGCGACCGTAGGTGGGCTTGATGCCGACCGTGCCCGTGAGCGACGCCGGCTGGCGGATGGAGCCGCCGGTATCGGTGCCGATGGCCAGGGGTACGTGGTAGGCCGCCACCGCCGCCGCGGAGCCGCCCGACGAGCCGCCGGGAACACGCGCCAGGTCCCAGGGGTTGGCCGTGGGGCCGTAGGCGGAGTGCTCGGTCGACGAGCCCATGGCGAACTCGTCGAGGTTGGTCTTGCCCACGATGACCGCTCCGGCGGCGTCGAGCCGCTCCACGATGTGGGCGTCGTACGGCGCCACGAACCCCTCGAGGATGCGGCTGCCGGCGGTCGCCTGGCGGCCCCGGGCCAGGACCAGGTCCTTGAGCCCGACCGGGATCCCCAGCAGCGGCGGCAGCGCCGCCAGCGCGTCGGCCCCGTCCCCGCGAGCCGACCGGAGACGGTCATCGGCGACAGCCGCCGCCGCGCGCGCCCGCTCCTCGTCCACGGCCAGCCAGGCGTGGATGGCACGGTCGGTGGCCGCGATGCTCGCGAGATGGGCCTCCAGCAACTCGCTGCTGGAGAGCTCTCCCGAGCGCAGCCGTCGGGCCATCTCGTGGGCATGGAGGCGTGTCAGCGCCGCCTCGACCGTCACGCCTGGTCGTCCCCGTCGCCGAGGACGGCCGGCACCACGATGTGCTCGTCCGTGCGCTCGTGGGCGTTGGACAGCGCCACCTCGCGATCGAGACCGGGGCGCACGACGTCCTCGCGCAGCACGTTCTCGAGCTCGATGACGCGCGCGGTCGGGGCGATGGCCTCGGTGTCGAGCTCGCCCAGCACGGCGAACTGCTCGAGGATGTGGTTGAGCTGCCCTTCGAGCTCGGTCACCTCCTCCTCGGTCAGCCCCAGGCGCGCGAGGTGGGCGACATGCTCGACGTCAGCGCGAGAGAGTCTGGCCACCGGGCAAGGATAGCGAGGTCAGTCGGCCCCGGACGCGGACATCCCGATGAGCGCCCGGAACGCCGCCTCGTCGAGGATCTCCACCCCCAGCTTCTGGGCCTTGGCCAGCTTGGAGCCCGCGTTCTCGCCGGCCACGAGGTAATCGGTCTTGCGGCTGACCGAGCCCGCGGCCTTGCCGCCCGCGGCCCGGATGGCGGCCTCGGCCGACTGGCGATCGAAGCCCTCGAGCGTGCCTGTGACCACGACC
>JASFQX010000219.1:0-4510 GCA_050115215.1 Chloroflexota bacterium | reverse complement strand
GACCGACCCGCGCGCCTCGGGACTCGTCACCATCATCGCGAACTCGGACATGGTTGACACTGCCGGTGAGGGTGGCTTCATGACTGCAGCGCTGAGTGAGCGACTGACCAACGACGGCGGAGCGTGGTCGGGCACCGGTCGCTTCGTCATGGCGATGGCCGAGGACGGCGGGATGATGGGGGGCATGGACGTGCTGACCGGTGAGGGTGGCTATGAGGGCCTCACCCTCATCATGGGCCAGTTCGGCAGCGACGGCGCAATGACGAACTGGGGTGTCATCGTCCCGAGCGACCAAGTGCCGCCGATGCCTGACCCCATCGAACCCGCCGAGTAACCCCATCCGCCGCCTCGGCTGCCTGTGAGGCCCGTCCCATCAGGGGCGGGCCTCGTCTCATGCCACCGCCCTCGATTCCCCTGCCCGCCCGCAACGCACGGAGGCGGGCGATAGCCACTCGGCAGGGTGATTGACCACCCACGGCCACGGCGTGGTGTACGGGCGTTCTGACGAGGCCGTCTGGCGGGTGGGCGCAGTAATGGGCGCAGTAGCGGTGGACGAACGCCCCGAGTGACAGCGCCGGACCATGCCCCTTCGAGCGTAGTCCCGACGACACCGGACAGCATCTGACGGCAGGAGGGCTTCTCAAGAACCTCTGGGGGCAACCTCGTGTGGGTTCGAATCCCACCTTCGGCACCAGGATCGGCAGCACAAGGCGTGCACTCGTGGACACGAGGACCCTGGCCGACTGACGGAGTCGGCAGCTACGCCGGCACGGCAGTTCCGCCGCTCTTGTGGGGGACCATCAGGCCGCTTGTCTCACTCTCGTCGGCCACCTCGGCGTGACTGGCATGCACGCCAACGTCGACGCCCCACTCCTCGGCCTCGCGAAGGCCATGGATCGCCGACCCGACCGCTTGACGGCGGGCGCCTTTCATGGAGCGAGATGGTGCGGGACGACCAGACGGCGCGTTGCGAGAGGCCGGTCGGATCCTGCACCGAGCCAGCCAGCGGCGCTCGCGGCAGCTTGGCCTAGCCGTCGGCCGGTTCCGTCTCCACCAGACCCGGGCGCAGCGCCACGTTCGCAGCTTCGCCTCCGGCTTCGTCGGCGTCGGTGCTCGCGCGAGCCCGCTTCGGAAGCGGCACCTCTCGCAGCGGCAACAGCACCGTGAGCGCGGCCACGACGGCCACGATCCCGATCCAGAAGACATTGCCGGTGGCCACGCTGACGGCGCCATGGATGCCGTCGACGATGGAGCCCACGTACGGCTCGACCATCGCGCGCGCCTCCGCCGGCACGGCCGCGAGGACGACGACGCTGAGATCGCCGATCACCGTCGATTCGTCGGGGCCGATGGCGCCACTACTGCCCGTCAGGCCGGCTGCCAGCTCCTCTGGCACCCCCGCAGAGCGCAGCTCTCCGGGCAGGCGCTCGTCGAACACGCTCGTGAAGTAGGAACCGCCGATGGCCAGCCAGATCGAGGCACCCAGCTGACGGAACGTGGTCAGGGCGCTGGTGGCCACGCCCATCGTCTCGGGTGGCGAGGTCGACTGGACGACCGCGGTCAGGATCGAGGTGATGGGCCCGAGGCCGAGGCCGGTCAGGAACATCGCGGCCCACACGAAGGGCAGCTCGCTATCCGCGTCGAGGCCGGTGAGTAGGACCATGCCGGCGATACCAACGACCATCGCCGCCAGGATCAGGATCTTCCAGCGTCCCGTGCGCGACACGATGATGCCGCCCGCGATCGCGCCGGCGATGAGCCCGAACAACAGCGTCATGATCTGCCAGCCCGATTCCGTGGCGCTGGCCCCGTGCACGAGCTGGAAGTAACGGGGCATGAACACCACGCCCACGAAGAGCCCGGCCACCGCGAGGAAGACCACGGCCGAGGCCGTCGCGAACGTACGGTCCCGGAAGAGTCGCACGGGCACGATCGGATCCTCGGCGCCGGCCTCGACCTTGAGGAAGACCAGTCCGACGCCCAGGCCCAGGAGCATCAGGCCGCCGACCGCGAGGTCCGTGAGCTGTCCGTCTGGCAGGTTCCGCACGCCGATGAGGAAGGGCACGACCGCGGCCACGAAGAGGGCTACGCCTGCGATATCGAACCGCTTCCGGAGGCCGTCGTAGCGCAGCGTGGGCATGAAGCGCCAGACCACGAAGATGGCGATGAGGCTGATGGGCAGGTTGATGTAGAAGACCCAGCGCCAACCGATGGTATCGGTGAAGACGCCGCCCAGCGTGGGCCCGATCAGGAAGGCCAACACGAAGAGGGAACCGAAGAGCGCCTGGACGCGTGCGCGCTCGGCAGGTGGGTAGAGGTCCCCGATGACGGCCAGCGTGACGGGCACGATGGCGCCGGCACCAAGGCCCTGGATCCCGCGGAACAGGATGAGCTGCCACATCTCACTGGCCAGTCCGCACAGGATCGAGCCGGCCACGAAGAGGAGCACGCCCGTGAACAGCACGGGCTTGCGGCCGACACGATCGGAGATCGAGCCGAAGATGGGCATCGAAGCCGTCATCGTCAAGAGGTAGACGGTGAAGATCCAGGTGTAGAGATCATTACTGGCGAGGTCGGTGACGATGCGGGGAAGTGCGGTGCTCACCGCCGTCGAATCGAGCGACGCGGCAAGGAGGATGAGGGCGAGGCTGGCCATGACGCCGCGAACCGCGCTTGGCGGGAGGTGATGGCGCGGGCGATCCGGCTCGCGCGACTGGACCGCTGTCGTGGGCTGAAGTCCCATTGGTCGTCTCCGTGGATGGTCGTCGCAGGTTCGGGTGAGCCGCACCGACCGTAGCCGGGACGCCGCGGCACGTCGCAGATAGTGACACTTGATGCCATATCGCTTTAAGTGCCATATGTCACGAAGTGTCATTTGACACCGCGTGAACGAAGGCGCATGCTGAGCCCATGGATCCGGTCCCCCAGGGCCTGCGCGAGCGAAAGAAGCGTCAGACCCGCATCGACCTCGCGCGCGCAGCCCTGCGCCTCTTCGAGGAACGCGGCTACGACGCGGTGACCGTCGACGACATCGCGGCCGAGGCCAACGTCTCGCGGCGCACGTTCTTCCGCTACTTCGACTCCAAGGACGAAGTCCTGATCGTCGATCCCGAGGGCAAGATCGCGGCTATGCGCATCGCGCTCCGGGACGGACCGCCCGAAGAGCCCACGCTCGATGCCCTGCGCCGCGGCGCCCTGGCGATGACCGCGGCCTACTGGGATCCGGAGCTTACCCAGGCGATCGTGCGGCTGCTCGAGCGCGAGCCAAGAGCCATGGCCGCGGCCATGGCCTTCCAGGTGCGCTTCACTGAGTCACTCGCACACGAACTGGCCATCGACATGGAGACCGACGAACGCCTGGACCCGCGTCCGCGCATCCTCGCGCACGCCGCCATCGCGATGATGCGAGTAGCCATCGCCGGCTGGCTCAGCGACGTGGCCTCGGGCAGCCCGGTCGAGATGGCCGAGGCAGCCTTCGACCGAGGTCGTCCGGCCCTGGAGGCGATCCTGGCCCTGCCAACGGAGCAGTCGCGCGGCTCGGCCGCCTGACGCCACGGCGAGCCGGCCGGTCCAGCGGAGAACGACCGCCGACGCTCGCAGGAATCCATGCCCGGGGCCCGAGAGCGGTTCCCACGGCCGCGACGGCCAGCTCCGCGTACAGGAGCGCCGTCGGGACCGGTTCGAGCCGGGCAGGCGTCCCGCTGGCCACCAGGTAGGTGTCTCTGACCAGGAGCGCGGCCGTGACACCGGTCACGAGGAGCGCGCTCCGTCGACCGAACCGATGGATCGCGATCTGGCTGAGCGGGAATCCGAAACCAGACAGCACCAGCAAGGGCCGGCCAAGGGCAAGAGGCATCGACCGACGGGGCGAGGATCGCTGCGCAGGACGGGCCTCTCGTCGCCGCCATCGCCTCCCGGATCGCCAGGGATGCACGCTCTCGTCCGGACTCGGCTAGCGCGGGGTACCGGCGCGGTGCCCAGCCATGAAGGCCCAGATGACCCAGGCGCTGAGACCGCCGATGACTATGAGCCTGAGGATGTCTTCCTCCATGGAGGTTCTCCGACGCGGTCGAGCCTGGGCGCTGAAGTGCGCTCGCCCGAACGGACCTCGCGACGAGATCATCGGTCGTGTCCGACTCGACGCTGCGTCCATCATCGACACGGTGAGGCGGCGGTCAACGCGTGGGCCGAGATGTCGGTGCTTACAGGCACCCGCCGTGCAGCGTCCGTCGGCAGGTTGCACGCCAGTCCATGGTTGATCGCCGGTCGATCGCCCATCTACAGTGCTCAGGAGCCTCGTCATCCTGGAGGCCACTGCAATCGCGGACCCGCAAGATCCACTCATGCTGCGCGGCGGCGCACTCGCAGGGTCAATTGCCCGGCTGATCGGCACTGTTGCCGAGACCGCCTCGCCTGCACCATGGCCAGAGCCGGAGGTTCGATCGATGACATCGGCAGCAGGGTGCTCAGGACCTCGACGTGCGGTATCGATGAGCCGGGGTTGGCTGGG
>JASFQX010000218.1:0-4564 GCA_050115215.1 Chloroflexota bacterium | reverse complement strand
TCGTGTGGACACGGTCGTGTGGACGTCGGTCGATCGGAAGCGAGGATCGGCCGGCTGGCCGGTGTCGGGTCACTTGCCCCGGCACTCGGGACGAAAGTCACAGGAGGAGGCACCCGTGAAGGTTCGCAGCAAGGTCGCGCTGGTCGCCGTGGCCGCGATGACCGCCACCATGAGCACCGCCGGCATCGTCGGCGCACAGGACGACGGAGAGGTCAAGATCGCCGCTGTCCTCAAGACCCTGGCCAACCCCTATTGGGTGGCCATGAAGGATGGCATCGAGGCGCGCGCGGCCGAGCTGGGGGTCGACGTGACCGTCCAGGCCGCCACGGACGAGTCGGCCATCGATGAGCAGACCACCATCCTCCAGACCATGTCCGGGCAGGACTTCACCTGCTTCCTGGTGGCGCCCATCACCGGCACCAACCTCATCCAGCCGCTGGTCGGCGTCACCGAGGCCGGCCTCCCCATCGTCAACGTCGACGCGCCCTTCGACCAGGAGGCCGTGGACGCGGCGGGCGTCGAGATGATCACCTACATCGCCTCGCGCAACCAGGTAGCCGGCCAGGAGGCTGCGGAAGAGATCATCGCGCAGCTCGGTGACACCGCCAAGGTCGCCCTCATCCAGGGCCTGCCCGGTGACGGCAGCAGCATCGCCCGCATCGACGGCTTCAAGGCCGCCGCCGCCGACCTCGAGATCGTGGCCGAGGAGGCCGCCGACTGGGACCGTGAGACGGCGCTCAACGTGGCCGACGCGATCATCCAGGCCAACCCGGACGTGCAGGCCTTCTATGCCGCCAACGACGGCATGGCGCTGGGCGTCCAGCAGGCCGTCATCAACAACGAGCGGCTGGGCGACATCCTCGTCTACGGCACCGACGGCGTGGACGATGCCCTCCAGTCGATCGCGGCCGGGCAGCTGGCCGGGACGGCCTCGCAGTATCCGTACGCCATCGGCGCCATGGGCGTCGAGTCGTGCGTGGCGGATGCCCTGGGCGCGACCGTGCCCGAGTTCATCGAGTCGCCGATCGCGCTGATCACGGCCGAGAACCTGGAGGCGGCGCAGGCCGCGGCTCCCGCACCGTTCTTCGAGTACGACAACCCGGTGGCTTCCCTGCTCGAGCAGTAGCGCACCGGAACCAGCCAGTGACACGAGCGCGGACCGACGATCGGTTCGCGCTCGTCGCGTCTTGGCCTGGACAGGAAGACGACATGGTGCGCCCGGTGCACCTGGTCGGCGAGCCGTGGTGGCCGCGGAGCTCTCGAACAACCTCGCGGTCTGGCGCGACATGTGGGACGACGGCGAGGACCTGGCCCGCCACGCGCATCGCTACCTGAGCGTGCAGCTGACCGCTGCCTGAGCCAGCCCCGGACGCCTGTCGGTGAGCTCGCCTCGGGCTCCGCTTCCCAGCCTGGCCGCGCGCAGGGCCCTGGTCCCGTTGCGTCACCGGCAGTACCTTCGGGTCGCTCGGTGAACCGGGCCCTTTGGGCCGAACATGCGGGCCTAGGGGCCCTTGTGCCTCTCCCTGAGCAGCGCTTACGAACATCGTTGGGGCTCCAGCGACCTCAAGGTCGGCTGGACCCGAGATCGGGGGCGCAGATGAAGCTCGCCGTCTCCGGCAAAGGTGGTGCCGGGAAGACCACGCTCGCGGCTCTTGCAGTCGCCGAGCTGCTTCGGCGTGGGGTCAACGTCACAGCCATCGATGCGGACCCCAACCCGACCCTCGCGCCCTGCCTGGGCATCACCACGATGCCGACCCCGCTGCTGGAGATGTCCGACGAGATCGAGGCGCGGGTCGGCAGCGGCATCATCCGCCTCAACCCGCGAGTCGACGACCTCGCGGACAAGATCGCGGTCGGCCAGGATGGCCTGCAGCTCATCGTGGCCGGCGGCCCCGTCCGCGGTGGTGCGGGCTGTGCCTGCCCGCAGAGCACGCTGTTGCGCCAGCTGCTGGAGCATGTCGTTGTCGCCACCGACGAGGCCGTCATCATCGACCTTGAGGCCGGCCTCGAGCATCTGGGACGTCGGACCGCGCACGCGGCGGATGCCCTCATCATCGTCGTAGACCCCACCAACTCCAGCGCCGAGACCGCGCAACGCATCGCGCGGCTGGCCGCTGACATCAACCTGCGTCGCGTGGTCCTGGTGGCCAACCGCATCGTCGACCCCACCGACGTGGACTTCATCAAGGAACGGCTGCCCGGGCTCGAGTTGGTGGGGGAGATCCCCTTCAGCACCGATGTCATGGCGGCCGAGCGAGATCGACGACCGCTCGTCGAGCTCGGTGGTCCCGCTGCAGCGGCAGTAGCTCGGATGCTCGATGTCCTGGTTGCTGAAGGACCAGTCACAGAAGCAGCCGAACCCCCCGAAGAGGTGATGTCGTGAACGAGCCCCGAACTCCTATCCCGCGAACCGATCCTGCCAGCGTCCAGATGCGCGAGCGGGCCAAGGCCGAAGGTATCCAGACGATCTGGGACCGCTACGCAGCACTGGGTACCCAGTGCAAGGTCGGCGAGCTCGGGATCTGCTGCACGGTCTGTCACCTGGGGCCCTGCAACCTGGGCCTGCCCGGGAGCAAGCGACCGCAGGTCGGCGTGTGTGGCGCGACCATCGACACCGTCGCCTCTCGCCGCCTGGCCCGTGACATGGCCGCCGGTTCCGCAGCCCACTCCGATCACGGTCGTTCCGTGGCTGACCTGCTGTTGAAGACCGCGCGCGGAGAGGCTCCCGGCTACGAGATCAAGGACGAGGCCAAGCTGAACGCCCTGGCCGACGAGCTGGGCGTGGAGCGAGACGGCAAGTCGGTCGAGGAGATCGCCGAGGCGGTCGCGCTGGGCTGCCTTGCTCAGTTCGGGGCCCAGGAGGATGGCGTCACCTTCATCGATCGCGCCCCCGAGAAGCAGCGAGAGGACTGGGACAAGCTCGGCATCGCCCCGCGGGGCATCGACCGCGAGATCGTCGATGTGCTGCACCGCACCAACATGGGCGTCGATGCCGACTACAAGTCCATGGTCCTCACCGGCATGCGCAGCGCGCTCGCCGATGGCTGGGGCGGCTCGATGATCGCCACTGACCTCCAGGACGTCCTCTTCGGCACACCCACGCCCGTCCGAGCCGACGTCAATCTCGGTGTCCTCAGCCAGGACGAGGTCAACATCCTCCTGCACGGGCACGAGCCGGCGCTGGCCGAGGCCGTCGTCGACGTGGCCAACGAGCCGGATGTGCAGGCGCGGGCCAAGGAGCTTGGTGCCACGGGCATCAACATCGCCGGCATCTGCTGCACCGCCAACGAGGTCCTGATGCGGCGGGGCCTGCCCATCGCCGGCAATTTCCTGCAGCAGGAGCTAGCCATCGCCAGCGGGGCCGTGGAGGCGATGCTCATCGACGTCCAATGCATCATGCCTGGTGTCACCGAGGCGGCCGGCTGCTTCCACACCGACGTCATCGCCACCTCCGAGCAGGCCTACTACCCGGGCACGGTCCACATCAACTTCGAAGCCGCCAGTGCGTACGAGGACGCTCGCAAGATCGTGGAGCGGGCGGTCGACAACTTCGCCAACCGCGACAAGAGCCGGGTCAACATCCCCGATCACCACATGGATGTGGTCGCCGGCTTCACCACGGAGTCGATCCACCGGGAGCTGGGTGGCAGGTACCGCGGCGGCTACCGTCCCCTCAACGACGGCATCATGGCCGGTCGCATCAGGGGCGTGGCTGCTGTCGTCGGCTGCGACTCGCCCAAGGTGACCCAGGACCAGGGCCATCTTGACCTCGTCCTCGAGCTCATCCGTCGAGACATCCTGGTTGCTCAGACGGGCTGCTCGGCCATCGTCTGCGGCAAGGCCGGCCTCCTCCGCCCCGAGGCTGCCAAGGAGTACGCCGGCCCCGGCCTCCAGGAGATCTGCGAGGCTGTGGGCATCCCGCCCGTCCTCCATGTCGGCTCGTGCGTCGACAACAGCCGCCTCCTGACGGTCTGCCAGAAGATGGTCGAAGAAGGCGGCGTGGGCAAGGACTTCACGGAGCTGCCGGTCGCTGCCGCCGCGCCGGGCTGGTGGTCGGAGAAGGCCATCGCCATCGGCTTCTACGCCGTCGCCTCGGGCCTGTTCACGGTGCTCGGATCGCCGCTCAATATCCTTGGCAGCGAGGCCTTGACCACGTTCGTGACGGAGGGCCTCGAGGAGCTCACCGGCGGCAAGTTCGCGTTCGAGCCCGATGCCGCGACGGCGGCCGAGCTGATGGCCGCCCACATCGATCGCAAGCGGGAGGCACTCAAGCTGCGTCCCATGATGTACGAGCCGGCGCCTGCTTCCCCCGCGCCCGCCCAGGAACCCGTGGCGGTCGCCTGAGCGCAGACACCCGAGCAGAGGCACCTGAGCGGAGGCAGGAGACATGTCCAAGATCATCGCCAGCGCCGCCATCCGGGGGGCGCACGAGTACGTCCGCGAGGCCGAGGAAGCGCTCACGGCCACCCTCGAATCCAGCGGCGGCGCGACGCCCCTCGAGTTTCCCAACACGGCTTTCTACCTGCCGCTGACCTACGCCCTGACCGGGCTCGAGGTCAAGACG
>JASFQX010000217.1:0-4567 GCA_050115215.1 Chloroflexota bacterium | reverse complement strand
TCAGTGGCTATGAGGGTCGCGTCCGCCAAGTGCTGGAAAAGCGCTGACGGCCCAGGCTCCTCCGCATCGATAGGTTAGGCCACCAGCTCGTCGGTCCGCGAGGCGGCCCGATCGGCGACGAGGGTGGCGATGGTATGGCGTTCCGAGCGCGTGAGCCCGAGTCCCTTGGCACCGGCGATGACGAGGTCCATGACCGCCCAGGCGAGGGTCAGGCAGCTGGTCTCGCCAGGGAAGCGACCGATGACCTTGGTCCGTCTGCGGACCTCGCCGAGCGATCGCTCCAGCAGGTTCGTCGAGCGCAGGCGCTTGCGCAGCCGGAGCGGGTAGGCGAGGTGGACGGTCAGGGCCGCGAGGTCCTCCGCCAGGCAGGCCGCGGCGCTGGGGTACTCCCGCTCGAGGGAGCCCACCAACGCCCGGAGAGCGGCCTCCGCCTCGGCCGGGCCGGTGGCCCCATCGAGCGCGGCCCAGTAGGCGGCCCGGACCCGGGCCTGGAGGTCGTCGCGCTTGGGCAGCTTGGCGAGGACGTTGCGCAGCCGATGCACCGTGCAGCGCTGTCGCTCGGCCTCGGGCCACAGCTCGGTCACCGCGCGGATGAGGCCCGGGGCCCCGTCGGCGACGACGAGCAGCGGGCTGCGCAGACCCCGAGCGGTGAGCCCGCGTCCGAGCTCGAGCCAGTCCTCGTGGCGCTCGCGCTGGCCGAGGCAGACATCGAGCAGGACCCGCTCACCGGTGGTCGTGAAGCCCCAGGCCACGAGCACGCCCTCCTTGGGACCGTCGGGTCGGACCGGCAGGTAGATGGCGTCGAGGAACAACGCGAGGAGGCGGACCTCGGCGAGGCTCCTCGCGCGGAAGGCCCGGTAGCGGTCACGCAGCTCGCGGCAGACCCCGCTCACGGTGGTGCGGCTGATGCGGCCGAGGCCGGCCTCGGCCGCGAGGCTCTCGATGTCACGGTCGGAGAGGCCCCGCACGTAGGCGCCGATGACGAGCGCTTCGAGGGGCCGGGTGCGGACGATGGCCCTCGTGTCGGGGATGGTCGTGCTCACGAAGCGGGTGAGGCTGTCGCGCACCTGGGGCACCGCCACGGTGAGCTCGCCCTCGGCGGTCTGGATGCGGCGCGGCCGATGGCCGTTGCGCGAACCTCTGGCGTCGGGCGCGCGCTCGTAGCGGGCCCGCCCGAGGAAGGCCGCCACCTCCTCCTCGACGGCGCGCTGGATGACGAGCTGGGCGCCCAGGCGGCCGAGCTCGGACAGTCGGTCGGGCTCATCGAGCCCGTCGAGGAGCAACGCCTCGATGGCTTCCTCGATCCGGGCGCTTGGGGCTATCCTTCGTTCCACGGCGTAGTCCTCCTTCGGCGAACTTACAGGTCCGCTTCGGAGCCTATGCCGTCTTCACTTTTCCAGCGATCTCAGGACGCCACCGCCCCGCGGTGTCTCGGCGACGGGAATGTGCCGGCGACGGGAGTGTGCTGGCGGCGGGAATGTGCCGGCGACGGCGCGCTGGGGGATCAGGCGGCCGCTCACGGCGGGGCCGCGTACCCAATCAGGTCGGTGCCGCGAACTCGATCACGAGCGGCGCATGGTCGCTCAACCGAAGCTCCTTGGCCGGCCGCTGGTCGATCTCGCAGGAGAGCATCAAGGCCCCCGTCGCCGGATCGCAGAAGACGTGGTCCAGCTGGTACGGCGGCTCGTCGCTGCGGAACCACGTTTGCCCCTCTGAAGGGTGGAACCGTCGATAGCACTCGACCCAGCCGTCACCTTGCGCACGCTCGAAGAAGTCGACCTCGGAGGTGCCGTCGTGGAGCTCATCCCACAGCCGCGAAGTACTCCAGTCGCCCCCCACGATGAAGCGCCGGTCGGACGTGCGATCCCGAAAGACCGCATAGGCGGCATCGCGCTTGAAGGGGACCTGGTAGCGCGCCGTCCTGACCAGCTCCGGGTCACGGCCCCCGAGCTGAGATCGGGAGGCCTCGCCGATGGGCGTGTGGACGCTCCCGACCAGCATCGACGCGCCGCCCGGCAGGCCCAGCTCGGCGGCCGCGAGGTGGCCCATCGCGTCGAGCTCGCCGTCCGCCGGCCCCTCGAGCTCGACGAGCCGCAGCGGTGCCCTGGCGAGGATGGCGGTCACCCATCGCACGAAGGGCCGATGGACGAGCCTCCAGTCGGCGCGCTCGCGGGCCCAGTCCGGCGGGACCACCTCCTGCAGCAGAGCGACGTCCGGGTCGAGCTCCTCAAGGTAGCGCCACGCGCGATCGTGGATGCCGGCGGACCTGGACGTGGTCCCGGCGGCGAGGTTCCAGCTGACGACGCGCATGCCCTTCTCTCCCCTCCAGGAGTATGGAGGTGGTTTGGGACACTTGCCGCCTGCCATGCATCTATGGACGTGGAGACCATGACCGAGGCCGCTGCTCCGAACGCGCGGACGCTGATCACGCGGGCCGCATCCGGCGACGAAGTCGCCTTCGCTCGCATCGTGGCGGCCCATCACGAGGACATGCGGCGGGTCTGCGCGATCGTCTGCGGGCATGACGCGCTCGCCGAGGATGCCGTCCAGGCGGCCTGGTCGATCGCCTGGCGCAAGCTCCGCTCGGTCCGGGATCCGGAGCGCCTGCGGCCCTGGCTCGTGTCCGTGGCCGTGAACGAGGCCAAGCAGCTCCTGCGCAAGGATCGTCGCCGGGCCGAGGTCGAGGCTGCGGCCACCGAGCAGCAGGCGTGGTCCGAACAGGACCCTGCCAGCGGCATCGACCTCGTGGACCTCCGGGCCGCGATGCAGCGGCTGGAACCTGACGATCGCGCCCTCCTGGCCATGCGCTACGTCGCCGGGTTCAACGCGACCGAACTGTCGACGGCCCTCGGCATCAGCCCCTCGGGCACACGGAATCGGCTCGAGCGACTGCTCGGTCGCCTGCGAGAGGAACTGGACCATGGATGACAGGCACACCTTCGAGCGGCGGCTCGCTGCCGGGCTCGACCAGCTGGCAGGGCCGCGCCGCCCGGTCGATGCCATCGCCATCTCACGGGGCGTGATCGCCCGGTCCGGCTCGTGGAGGTTCCAGTCCCTGTCCAGTGCCACGAAGCTTCTCGCGGCAGGGTTCGTGATGACACTCCTCGGGGGCCTCCTCCTGGCAGGCCTGCTCCCGCCGTCGAGCGATCGCGCAGCGGCCCCGGGAGCGGCGGTGGATGGCCGGCCATCGCTGAGTGACAGCGCGATCCAGTCGCCGTCTCCCAAGGTTGCCATGGAGGTCTACGAGGCCACGGCAAGGCTGTACGTGGACCCAGGACCCGAACCGAGCGAGCAGCATGTCGACCTGGCCAAGCTTGCTGCGGTCCGGTACGCCGAGCTGGCCATGTCGCGCCCGATCGCGGCGGCGATCGTCGACGATCTCGACCTGGGGGCAAGCCCGGCCAGCGTCCAGGAACGGATTCGAGCCGAGGCCGACGAGGCGTCTCTCGAGGTCGTCATCAGGGCCCGAGATGAGGACCCCAGCGATGCTCAGCGGCTGGCCATCTCCGCTGGCACCAGGCTGCGCCAGTGGGTTCGCGACGAGCTGGTCACCGACGATGACGCCGCCGTCACCGAGGACATCCGTCAGACCGAGTCGCTGATCAGGACGCTCGAGCGGCGCCTCGAGAACCTGCTGAGGAAGAGCCCGAAGGACTTCCAGGATCGTGCCGAGATCATCAGCCTCACGGGACAGCTCAGCACGCTTCGACAGGACATCCAGTTCCTGCGGGAGAGCTCCCGCGCGTCGGTGCGCAACCTGCTGGAATGGCTCGAGCGGCCGCTGCTGCCAACGCAGCCGGTGATGACGGCAGCGCCGGAGCGCTCCGCGCCGGATCCGGCGTCCGAGGCGGTCATCCCGACCAGGTCCCTCGTCGTGGCTGTCCGGCGGATCGAACAGGGGACGACCATCGAGCGCGAGATGCTAACGCTGCGAAGCGTGCCCATGGACGCGAGCAACGACATGGCCATCACCGACATCGGCACCGCCCTCGGGCGGGTGCCGGCCATCGACATCCTGGAGAACCAGATCGTCACGCCGAACATGCTCGAAGCCCAATAGGCCAGGCAAGCTCAACGGCGGGGGCACTGGCAGTCGAGTGAAGAGTTCGCATGGTGCCGGGCAATGAGGCGCCGGGGGCGTCCGAAGGTCCGTCTTTGAGGACGTGAGGCGGCCGTGTAGTCTCGAGGCAGTGATGGACCACCATGGAGGCAGCACGACGCTGATGCGAGGCCTGTTCGCTGTCCTGGCGACCGCCCTGCTCGTCGGCCCGGCGGTTCCCATCGCGGCCGCCAGCGATGAGGCACGCGTCGCGAGCGACAGACAGGCCACCGTCGACGAGGCCATCTCCACCGTCCGCACCCTCGTTCCGGACTGGACACTCCCCCCTGCGGTCACCGACCCGCTCGCAGCCGGCGATCTCGAGGCCACGGCACGGGCGGCCCGGCTTGCGGCCGAGTGGATCGAGTTCGCCGATCAGGCCCGGACCAAGCTGCCCGACATCTTCCCCCTCGAACGGGCCGAGCCCGCCTTCGAGAGCGCCGAGAGCCTGCAGGACCTGCAGCAGGG
>JASFQX010000216.1:0-4584 GCA_050115215.1 Chloroflexota bacterium | reverse complement strand
GCCCAGCTGGTCTCGGCAATCGCTCAGCAGCTCGCGGAATTCGGCGGAGCGACGGTCGATGCCCAGCGCCTGCATGTCCTGGCCGCCCGACCGCTGCAGCCGGCCATCGGTGCCGATCACCGGATCGGGATACTCGGGATAGCCGTTGTCGCGGATGCACTGGGCCAGCGCGAGCTGCTCTTCCAGCCGCTCCTGCTCGGCCTGGGGGTCGATCTCCGGCCGCGCGGCCTCGAGGATCGGGCCACAGGCCGCCTGGGCCGCCTGGAACTCCTCGCTGAAGCGATCGAACCCGGCCTCGCCACCGGGCCCGCCGCCGAAGAACATGCGCATGCCCCCGGGGGCGCCGGCTCCCGGGTCATCCATGTCGATGCCGTTGTCGCGCATGCACTGCGCATACGCCAGCATGGCCTCTTCACGGTCCTCGTAGAGGAGGGTGTCCGACGTCGCGCTGTCGGGTTCGGGCGTCTCGTCGGGGCCGACGAGCGAGGCCACCTGGGCGGATGCGGTGACAGCCAGGGCCAGCGTCAGGGCGACCGCCATCGGTGTGGCGCTGAAGACGGGCCGCGGGATGAGGTTCATGGTGCATGTCTCCCGGGTGCGGACGGTGGAGTGGCGCGGGCCTGCGGGTCCTTGCTGGGTCAGACACTGCCCGGCCACGGTCAATCGTCCGGCTGGCCCGTGTAAGCGAGCGGTAATAGGCGGCGCCGCACTACGACGAGCCTGGACCGGCTGGCCCGAGCTCCATGCCCATCTCGGACAGGCACACCCCTGACGCTCGCTGGAACTCCGGCGAGAACGGGTCGATGGCGAGGCTGCCGTCCTCGTCCCGCATCATGCCCAGGGTGAAGCCACGCACCGGATCGGGATCGGGGAAGTCGATGCCCTCGCGCCGCATGCACTCGGCGAGCGCGAGCTGCTGCTCGGCCTGCTCGGCCTGCTGCTCGGGGTCGATCTCCGGCTGCAGGGCGGCCAGGAGATCCTGGCAGGCCTCCATGGCGTCAAGGAACTCGGAGCTGCGGATGTCGATGCGCAGCAGCACGCTGGGGTCAGAGAAGCGCGGGCCTTCGGGGCCGAACTGCGGGTCGGGCAGATCGAGGCCGTTGTCGCGCAGGCAGGCGACGAAGGCGAGGATGGCCTCCTCACCCTCCACGTCCTCGGCCGGGGGCGGGGTGGTGGCGGCGTCGGGACCGGGCGTGGCCAGTGTCGCCACTTGGGCACCGGCCGCGACCGGCAGGGCCAGGAGGAGAGCCAGGACAAGGGGCAGGGCCCCGGCGGCACGCTGACGCATCATGCGGCCAGCATAGTCCGCCACCGAGAACTCGGCAGGTACCCGGAAGTGCCAGGGACGCCGGTCGCCGGACCTCCGCCTCGCCGTCCGGTGGTCTAGCGGGGCAGGTCGTCGTCGCCGGGATCCTGTTCTCGCAGGAAGCGCTCGATCTCGCCGATGAGCTCTTCGCCCGACGGCAAGCGCGACTCGTCGGACATCTCCTCGAGGCGCTCCACGTAGGACAGGGTGGAGTCGTCAGCGGCGGCTGCCGTGTCCAGCTTGGCCGCCATCGTGCGCGCATGGAGCTCGAGCATCGAGGTCGGGATGGCCTCACCGAGGTGTGGTTCGAGCGCTCGCACCAGCGCCACGGCGGCCGCCGGGTACTCACCGTTGACATAGTGCGGGACCTGGGCGAAGTAGCCCAGAGTGGGGATACCGGCCTCGGCCACGGCGAGGTCGATGATCGAGACCGCCGCGGCCGGCACCTGCATGGCACCGATGGGGCCGGGCTCGACGCCACCTCGCAGCAGACCGTCCTCGGAGGCGATGCCGAGGATCGTCACGGGCCGGGTGTGGGGCACAGCCGCGGGGATGGAGCCGAGCGTGAGCCACTCACGGACTCCGAGCTGTTGGGCCAGCTCGACGAGGTCCGCAGACAGCTCCTGCCAGCGGTAGTCGGGTTCGGGGCCGGTCAGGATCAACGCATCACGCTCGGCGAAGCGGCGATGCAGGACGGCCAGACGCGGCCAGTCGGCAGCCACCAGGCGCCCGTCGTCGATATGCAGGGTCGGGCGCCGGGAGCGGTAGTCGTAGAGCTCGTCTGTGGCGATGTCGGCGATCGGCTCGCCGCCCTCGGCCAGCAGCTCCGCGGCGCTCGTGGCGGCGGAGCCGGCGTCGACCCAGGCGTCGAAGGCGACGATCATCAGCGGGTTCGTGAGGGTCGGTCGGGCGTGCAATCGATAGAGCGTCACCGTCACAGGATAGGACAGGTCGGCCTCCGCACAGGCGTAGACTCCGGCCGATGCGACTGGACCGCGCGCTCAGACATGATCTCGCGAGCGCCCTGCGTTCCTGGTCGATCCGCCTGTACCTGGGCCTTCAGCTCGCTGCGGCCCTGGTCTTCGTGGTCCGACGCGGCAGCGACCAGGTGGTGACGGTCGTGCTCATCTGGCTGGCGATGATGGTCCTGGCGTTCGTGGCCTGGTGGGCCGGTCGCCACCGGTTGGCGCATCCTCAGCCCGACGCCGTAGCCGCCGCCGGACCGCGTGCGCTCTTCGCGCTGCTGGGGGTGGCGGGCATGACGCTGTGGGGCTTCGGCATGGCGGCCGAGGTCGGGTTCGTGTTGGTGGCGCTCGGGCTTGGTGGCTGGACCTTCGCCGCCGTCCGGGCCGGCGGCCCGGTGAACCTGCGGGCGCGCCTGGTGCGCGATCCTCGCCCGTTCCTGCCGCTGCTGTTGCTGATCGGCCTGCCCAAGCTGCTGGCGCTCGGCCCGCCGTACATCGTGGGTGCCGCCCTGGCCCTGCCCAGCGGCATCGGCCAGCAGCTGCTCTACCTCGTCGGGCTCTTCGGCCCGCTGGAGGCGGCAACGGGGAGGGCAGCGGGCGCAGCCGTAGGCTCGGCCCTCGCCTTCGCGCTGGTGCACGTCCCGCTGGTGCTCGATGCCAACCACGGGGACCTGCTGGCGGCCATGGCCAACGCTGTGCTCTTCCAGTCGAGCGTCGGTCTCATCGCTGTCCTGGCCTACATGCGCCATCGCGCGGTCGTGCCCATCGGGGTCGCGCACGCGCTCGCCATCGGCTGAGGCGGGGCACACGCGCGCTGCTCCAGCATGGCTACACTCCATCCAGCGCCAGCTGGCGCAGCAGGCACATGTGGAGATGAGGGGACCATGACCACGACTCGCACCCGAACCTCGCTCGCCGGCACCTCGCTGGCCCTCCTCCTCGGCGCTCTCGCGACCGGGCCCGCCCTGGCGCAGGACCAGATGGCAGCCTCCGAGACTGTCGCCATCCCGTCCGCGGGCTACGACATCGCCGGCACCTTCGTGCTCCCGGCCGACGCCGACGGGGCCGTGCCGGCCGTGCTCATGCTGCATGGCTACGGCAGCTCGGCCGACGAGGTCGGCGGCATGTACGCAGGTCTCGCCGAGGCGCTGGCGGCGCAGGGTATCGCCTCGCTGCGCATCGACTTCGCCGGCATGGGCGCCAGCGAGGCCTCGACGCTGGACTACACCTACGGCTCCATGACCGGCGATGCCTCGACGGCGCTCGACTGGCTGGTCGGCCAGGAGACCGTGGACCCCGCACGCGTCGCCGTGCACGGCTTCAGCCTGGGCTCGTACATCGGCGCTCACCTGGTGGGCACCGATGAACGCCCGGCGGCCTTTGGCTCATGGTCCGGCGCCATCTACGACGGCATCATGCCCTGGCAGCAGGGCCTGCTCGAGCAGTGTGAGGCCACCGGAGAGGGCCATCTCGAACTCGACCTCGGGTGGCGCACGATCGACCATTCGTGTGCCTACTTCGAGGACTCGCTGGCCGCGACGCCGCTGACCGACTTCGCGCCGTTCGACGGCGACCTGCTGCTCATCGCCGGGACCGCCGACGAGTCGGTCGATCCGGCGGTATCGGAGAACGCGGCCACAGCCAGCGCCAGCGAGAACGTCACCCTCGAGCTCATCGAGGGCGGCGATCATACCTTCGGCGCCCTCACCGAGGACCAGACGATGGCGGACGCGGTCATCGACATGACCGCCGACTGGTACGCCGCCAACCTGTAGCGCGTAGGAGGCGCGTGGGCGGCGCTTGGCGGTCGCGCTCCGACCGCTAGGCGGACTTGGTCCGCTTCCGGACTCGCGCCAGCGCCTCCTCCCACCCGGCGTCGATGGGTACCCCCGGCTCGTCGAGGTCGATGACGACCGGGGCGTGATCGGAGGGCGTGGGCGGGCCCTTGCGCGCCTCGCGGTCGATCTCGGCCCAGGTGACCCGCTCGGCCACCGGGCGCGTGCCGTAAAGCAGGTCGATGCGCATGCCCATGTTCTTGTGGAACATGCCGGCGCGGTAGTCGTACCAGCTGAAGCGGTCGGCGGCGGGTTGATAGGCGCGATAGGTGTCGACCAGGCCCCAGTCGCGCAGGGCTGCCAGCCTGGCCCGCTCGGGCTCGGAGTCGTGGGTCGCGCCATGCGCGGCGTCCGCATCCCACACGTCATCGTCGGTGGGGGTCACGTTGAGGTCGCCGCCCAGCAGGAGGGGCTCGGCCGGGTCCGCGGCCTCGTCGAGCCAATCGCGGAGGCGGTCGAACCAGCGCAGCTTGCCCGT
>JASFQX010000215.1:0-4624 GCA_050115215.1 Chloroflexota bacterium | reverse complement strand
TCGGGCGAAGTCTTCCAACATCGGGCTTGGTCCGCTCTCATACCCTATGGAGGACCGGATGTGACGCGGTCCCCTCCGGCGGCCAGATGGGCCGTCGGCCAAGGGATGTGGGGGCATGGACCAAGACCTCGTGGTTCGGGTTCAGGGTGGCGACCGGCGTGCCTTCGAGGCACTCGCGCTGGCCGACTATCCCCGGCGACACCGCGTGGCCTACAGCGTGCTGGGCGATTCCGCTTCGGCCGAGGATGCGACGCAGCAGGCGTACCTCGACATCTGGCGCAACGTCCGGCGACTGCGCGACCCGGCCAGGTACGAGGCGTGGTCCTATCGGCTCCTCGTCCGGGCGTGCTATGCCGAGGCTACGCGGCCGCCGAGGTGGAGATCCGCCGATGAGCTCTCGCCCGCTGACGAGCCCCGGGCGGTCGATGCCTATGGGGCCGTCGCCGATCGTGACCAGCTGGAACGAGGCTTGCGCCGGTTGTCGATGGACCATCGGGTCGTCCTCGCCCTGCGGCACCTACTGGGCATGACCCCCGACGAGGTCGCGGCCACGCTGGGTATCCCGCGCTGGACGGTCTACAAGCGTCTGCGTGCGGCGACCGACGCGATGCGCGCGGCGCTGGACGCAGACGCCCGCACGGTGGTCCCGACCGCCAGCCGGCAGGAGGCGCTGCGATGAACGACGAGCAGATGCAGGCCCTCCTCGATACCTGGTACCGGGACCGTGAGATGCCACGACCGAAGGTGCAGAGCAGCGTAGCCAAGGTCATGGCGAATGTGCCGCAGACTCACCAGCGTGGTCGCTGGTGGCCGCTGCCGGCACTCGACCGCCCGAGGTCCACGTTCCCCAGCGGGGAACTGGCCCCTGCCCCCATCCCGGCGACGAACGGGCATCAGCCCGCAAGGGGGTTCACGATGTTCTCCGCAGTCAAGTTCATCGCCGCCGGCGTCATCGTGGCGCTGTTCGGCAGTTTCCTGCTCAGTGGCATCTTCACCACTCAACAGGAGGGCGAGGCCCTCCCGGCGGCGGTGACCGAATCGCCAGCACCGGCGGCCACCGCCGAAGCGACCGGGACGCCCGACCCGTCGATCCGCACCGACATCCTGCCCGGCGTCAAGTTGACCGTCGAGGGGGTCGAGCCGGGGGTCTACCGGGTCGTCCACGACGGGATCCGGGATCTCGCCAAGGCCAACGACTTCGACATCGTCGCCGGGCACGACGGCGGCATCTGGCTCCTGCGGCCCAAGTGGTTCTTCCGCCTCGGGACGCAGGGCGCGCACGACTGGCCCACAGAGGCGCCCAAGCACGTGGAGTTCGAGGTCGCTCCCGACGGCACGGTCTGGGTGCAGGCCGAAGGGGCGCTCCAGTCCTTCGACGGCAAGGGCTGGACGACTCACTTCGAGGACAGCGGCTGGCAGACCCTCGAGGTCGCTCCGGGCGGCACCGTTTGGGCGACGTGGCCGGACCCGGAGCAGGGCCGAGAGATGTTCGGCTACCTCGACGACGACGGCTGGCATGCTTTCGGCGACGCCGTCGGGAGCCTGCTCGTCGCCAGCCCCGACGACATCTGGGCCATGGTCGGCACGATGGTCTTCCCTTACCCCGCTCGGTTCGTCGATGGCGAATGGCAACGGTTGGACGCCATGGAGGTGACCGACGCGACAGGGCAGCAGGCCGGGGGCCTCGCACGCGATGACGACCAGCTGCTCCTCGGGCCAGGCCTCGGGCCGGACGGTACCCTCTGGCTCTGGCTCCGGGGTTTCCCCAACGACAACGACGACGTCGTCACCGACCTCGTCCGCTTCGACGGCAGCGATTGGAGCCGGTGGTCAATCCTCGACACCGAGCTCACTCCCATGTCGGCACTCGAGGTGGCCCCTGACGGCAGCGTCTGGGCCGCCTCGGGCCTCGATGGCTGCGATGGCGTCGGTTACTTCGATGGTGTGACGCCGGACCACTACCTCCCGGGCCACTGTGTCAAGGCCATCGACATCACCGCGGGCGGTGCGGCGTGGGTGCTGGCGAAGGGGCCGGGTGTCGACCTCCGCCAGGTCTACGTCATCATCCCCGAGGCCATGGCAGCAGGCGCGTAACATCCGCGGCCACGTTCGCGGGGCGCCCGCCTCCCCGCGTGGCATAGAACGAGCGGCTGCGCTGGCGATGCCGGCGCAGCCCCCTCCATGGCCGGACCGGAGCTTCTGTGGCCGGCACGGACTCGCCCGGGTGCGTTTGCCTCCGGGCCGTCCGGCCCTTCACGTCGCCGGCCCCTGGAGCTGACCATGACGGCGTCCGTTCGGGAGGATCGACATGAGACTCGTGATGAAGCCGATGCTGGCCGTCGGGATGGCCTGGACCCTGGCAAGCCCCGTGACGGCGGCGGTAGACGTGACCGTCCTCGACGAGGACACGCGGATCGAGCTGCCAGAGGCCGGGATGGCGGTGACGATGCCCGCCGGCTGGGAGGTCCGGGCCGATCACGGTGGCGCGATCTTCGAAACCGCCCTCACGGCCAGTCCGTCGGGCGCAGCCGGCGGGTGCGTCATCCAGGTCTTCCGCTTCGACGGTGCCACTGTGCTCGACGTGGCTGAGTTCCTCGGGACGGTCTACTGGGACTTCGAGGAGTTCGTCATCTCGGAGATCTCTCTCCCTGACGCCGAGTACGTGGTCAGGCTCCAGGGACCCGGTACCTCGTCGCCGCTTCCCGGCACGACGGTCGCCTACGTCTTCGATGCCGGGGACGGCTACGCCTGGCTCTGGTGCGACTCGACCAGCGCCGCTCCTCCGGATGACCTCTGGCTCTCCATCGCGGACACCATCGAGCTCCTGCCCGCGGACGAGTAGCTCTCAGCCTCTTGGGGGCGATCCGGCGACGGGCGGTTGGGGCCGCTCCACCGAGCCCGCGTGAGCCGGCCGCGAGCGAGATGGCTGAGCGTCCGGGTTGGACTGGCGGTACGTCTGGCTCCTTGACCCCAGGTGTGCGCGCAGGAGCATGAGGGCATCACGGGGGAGCGCATGGCCGACTCGCTAGTCGAGGAGTTCCTGGTCCGCGTCGGCAACTACACGACGTGGGTCCTCGTCGGTCTGCTCATCGGGTTCCTGCCGTATCTATTCGCGACCCGGCGCAGGCCCGATCTGCACCGACAGGCCAGGGGCGTCTACGCGGGTGCAGCCGTCGGCTTCGGGCTGCTCGTCGGTGGAGCGTTCCCACTGTTCCCGTCGGGGGAGAGCGATGTCGGCCCGGTCATCGATGGCGGTCGCTACGAGTCGCCCGATCGCGGGTTCGCGCTGACGTTCCCCGAGGGCTGGACGGTCGGCGAGGCCACGACCCCGGAGACCGACGGTATGGAGCCGCTGCTCGAGGCGTCGTCCGCGACCGAGCAGAGCGTCTGTGTGGTCTTTGACATCACCCGCGCCCAGCAGGCGAACCCCGCCTGGTCGTCGCTCGAGGGTGGAGTCGAGGGGGACATGCTGGCCTACCGGGCGGATCCCGCGACGGTGGACGTCGAGAGCGGTTTCCTCACCCTGCCCTCGGGTCGCGCCGCCTACAGCGGCTATCTCAACGACGAGGGCGTTCACTTCCGCAACTACTACCTTGCCCGGGCCGATCGCTGGCTCAGCGTTGGTTGTGGCGCACGCACCCTACCGGATGACCGCTGGCTCGCGGTTCTCGAAGGCTTCGAGTGGCGATGAGCAGGAGCTGCGCCATCGTCGTCGGGCTGCTGGCCCTCTGGGTGATGGGCTTCATCGTCGTCGTGCCGCTGGTCGGGGAAGCCCTGTACGCTCAGAGTCCGCTGCAGGGCACCGGCCAGCCGTTCAACCGGGATGCCTACGGTTCGCTCGGCTTCGCCATCGTGCTCTACGTCATCGGCACTGCCACGCTCGTCGTCATCGGTCTCCGGCGACGGCGGAGGTAGCGTCCGCCGTCCTCTGTCTCGCCATGCCACACACGTGGCACATCCACGTGACTCCCTTGTCCCTGGCGCCACACGGAACGTCGCCCGTCCAGAGCGAACGGCTTGGTCGCTGGACGACTTCGGCCCGATGAGGGGTTCGGTGGTTCCGCTACGCCTCATCGAGACCGATCCACGTGCGCAGAGGCCGCGACCGATGGCACTTGTCGGCGGCTTGGCGTCCGGCGATGGTGGCTGGGCAGGGGAGGTGATCAGGCATGGAGACGTTGCAGCAGCTGGGTTGGTCGGGGGCAGGGGCCGGGGTCGGGGCCGCGCTGGGCCTGCTCTTCGGCCTCTTGCTCGCTGACGTTGCCCTCGGAGCCGTTGCCGTCGCGGTTGGGGCCGTGGTGGGTTTCCTCGTTGGCGGCTTCGGTGGGGCGGCTGCCGAACGACGCAAAGAGCGATAGCCGGCCACTAGCTGGTGTCACCGGGATTCCCGGAACGTTGCGCCGCAGGGTGCGTGGCGGGATGGAGCGCCACACCTGGATTCCCGCTCTGATTCCGAGTGTTGCGCCCGATGCTCGCCCGGGGCCAAGGTGGGCCGTGTTCGTGTGCCTGATGCGATCCGAGGCCGCCGTGGGCCGCACGGTTCGCCCGATGCTCGTCTAGGGCCGCCACGGGGCCGCGAGAGGCGTCTGGTCCCTTGGCTTGCCGGCTACTCCTCCGGATGCAG
>JASFQX010000214.1:0-4635 GCA_050115215.1 Chloroflexota bacterium | reverse complement strand
GCGCACCGTGATGTGGTCGGCTGCCTCGAACCAGGTGGCGCCGTCGGCCTCGGCTGCCTCCAGGACCGACAGCAGCGCCTCCTCCAGCTCGAGGCCGTTGGAGACCACGACGTCCGCGCCCAGGATGCGCTCGGCGTCACGGGCCGATGGTTCGTAGCTGTGCGGGTTGGCCCCGCTGGGCATGATGACGGTGACCTCGCCCGCATCACCGACGAGCTGTCCGACGATCGAGCCGAGCACTTCCGTCGTGACGACGACCGAGCCCGGCTCCCCCTCGGCCGCGCCCGCGGCCAGGCTACCCCCAGCGGTCACAGCGGCGGCCACCACGATCGCGGACAGGCCCAGACCCAGGCGCGTGCGGCAGGGTGCGGCAGGGGTCACGAGCACGTCTCCTTTCGTGGCGTCAGATCAACTTACTGATACTCCGTATCAATAGTACACCTCCCTCATTCGGGCCACAACCCGGCGCCGGACACGGTGGTAGGCTCGCGAGCACGTGATGAGCAAGCAACGAAGCCTGGCGCCGGTGGCGTTGGTGGCCCTGGGACTGGTGGCGGTGGCGTGCGCCGGTGACGAGGCCACACAAGCACCCGAGACCGCGGTAGCGGCAACGCCGGCCGCGGTGGAGACCGCGACAGCGGCGGCGACCGCGACAGCGGCGGCGACGGCTGCGCCCGAGACAACAGCGTCGCCTCCCACGGCCACCCCGGAGCCCTCCGTCGCCCCGCCACCGCCTGTCACACCGGGCACCACGGAGACGCCGACCACCACACCGAGCACCGCGGAGGCGCCGCAGACCGGCTCAGCGACCTCATCGCTCATCGGTGACCCCCGTCCGGCGCCGGAGCTGGCCGACCTCGTCCTGCCCGACGGTTCGACCTTCGACCTGGCCAGCCTGCGAGGCGATCCCGTGCTCATCTATTTCGGCTACACCCACTGTCCCGACGTCTGCCCGGCCACGCTGGGCGAGCTCTTCGGCGTCTTCGAGGCACTGCCGGAAACACAGGCGCTGTTCGTCTCGGTCGACCCCGAGCGCGACACTCCCGAGTTCCTCGCCGAGTGGACCACGTATATGCCGGAGAACCTCCATGCCGTGACCGGTAACCCCGGCGTGATCCGCCGGGCCGCCGACAACTACGGCGTGAAGTACGCGCGTGTGGAGACCACCTCCACCTCCGGCTACACCATGTCCCACACCGCGGAGCTCTACCTCATCGACGCGGATGGCCAGTACCGGCTGGCCTACCCGTTCGGGACCCCGGCGGCGGACATCGTCGCCGATCTCGAGAGGCTCGAGGCCGGCTGAACCACCATGAAGGGGGATCCCATGACTCGTACCGTTCGAAACGGACTCCTGTCCGCGGCTACGCTCGCCGCGAGCATCATCCTGGCCGGCGGCGCTGTCGCAGCCCAGGACGAGATGGGCGATGAGCCGGCCTCGATGTCGCCCACGGAGGCGACGGGGTCCGGCCTGCAGATCATGGAGGCCTGGGCTCGCGAGTCGCCGATGCTCGATCTCGCCGGCGCCGCCTACATGGTCATCCGCAACGGCACGGATGCCGACGACGCGCTCGTGGGCGCGTCGAGCCCCGCCGCCGCGGTGGTGGAGCTGCACCTCTCGTCCATGAACGAGGAGGGCATGATGTCCATGGATCAGGTCACCGAGATCCCGGTTCCGGCCGGTGGGGAAGCTGTGCTCAAGCCAGGCAGCTACCACGTCATGCTGATCGACCTCATCGAGCCGCTGGAGGCGGGCTCGGAGATCGAGCTCGCGCTCGAGTTCATGGCGGGCGACCCTCAGACCATCACGGTCCCGGTCATGGCCGGCGGCCCGATGATGGGTGACATGGACATGGACGGCGAGGACCACGACGACATGGACATGGACGAGACGGACGAGGACGCCGAGGCCGACGCGGGCTGAGCCGTCGGCGGACCAGGCGACCTGACGAGGCCCCGGCCCAGAACCGGGGCCTCGTCTATGCTGGCGCGACCCCACGCCGCTTCCCGAGGACAACCATGAGCCATTCCCTCCACGCCCGCGCGGGCTTGATCCCTCTCGTCTCGCTGCTGCTGACCAGCCTGCTGGTCGCGGCGTCCTGGGCGGCCGTGGCGGCCCAGGGCGACGAGGAGCCAGAACTGACCTGGGCGCCGCTGGTCACGCCGCCCCCGCTGGTCGAGCCGCCGATCTGGTCGCCTACCGACCAGGTGGACGGGTACGCCATGGGTGATCCGGCGGCGCTGGTCGTGATCGAGGTCTGGGAGGACTTCCAGTGCCCCTTCTGCCAGCGCTTCACGTACGAGGTCGAGCCCGCCATCGTGGAACGGTACGTCGAGACCGGCGAGGCACGCCTGGTCTTCCGCAACCTCGCGTTCCTGGGGGACGAATCCCACTGGGCCGCCGTTGCCGCCAGCCTGGCCGCGGACCAGGACAAGTTCTGGCCCTACAGGGACTACCTCTTCGCCAACTTCCGGGGCAACGAGAGCGGCGCCTTCCATATCGATCGGCTGCTCGAGATGGGTGAGGCCGTCGGCCTGGACATGGACGAGTTCCGCCAGGGCCTGGTGCTGGAGAACGCCCGCGAGCGCTTCGCCGAGCTGCAGGCCGAGGCCATGGCCGAGGCCTACACGCGAGGCATCAACGCAACCCCCACCGTCGTCGTCAACGGCGTGCCGCTACAGTCCCCCGACTTCGCTACGATCGCCGATGCGGTCGACATCGAGCTGGCTAAGGCGGCCACGGCCGCGAGCGCCGCGAGCGAGGCAGAGAGCGAAGGCGACGATAGTCCGGCCGGGGACGAGTAGCCCGAACCATCGTCTCCGGCCGCGAGCGAGGCGCTAGGATTACGGCGCCGGCCCCCGTGCCCAGGGAGAGATGAGCATGACCGAGAACGAAACGCCCACCAGCAACGCCTCGACCGAGTCATCGGCAACGACCGCGAAGCCCAGCCAGACGTCGGTCGATCGGGCCACGGAGGTCACGGCCGACCTCATCGTCCGCGGCGCTCCGTGGAGCCCGGAGACCTCCTGGACCATCGTGCTCGTCGAGGGCATCATCGTGGCGCTGATGGGGCTGATGTTCATCTTCCGCCCCCTCGGCGGAGCCAGCACGACCCTGCAGCTGGTCGGCCTGGTGCTGCTCCTGGGCTCGCTGGTCACGCTCTTCCAGCTGTGGCGTCACGAATATCGCGCCGACCTCGAGGTGCTGGCCGCATTCCGGGCCGGATCGGGCGTCACCGTCGGCTCGGTGGTCATCGTGGCCACGTTCCTGACCGAGGTCAGCGACGCCGTCACCGCCTCGCTCTCGGTCGTGGTCGGCATCGGCTTCGTCGTCTTCGGCCTGGCGGGCATCGCCAGCAGCCTGGTCCGGCGCACGGTCGACGAGCCGCTGCCGATGGCCTCGCTCGTCCTGAACGCGGTGCTGGCCCTGGCCGGCCTGCTGCTGGTGTTCGCCGGCGCCGGCGGCGACGATGCCGTGGACGGGCTCTTCAACATCCTGGGCGTGCTGCTCATCGCCTCTGGCCTGGCGCTGTGCGGTTACGCCTACATGATCCGCCAGCGCGAGATGCAGCGCGCCTGACCCAGGCCGGCGGATCAGCCCAGGCCGCCCCTGCCCTCGCGATCGGAGCTGTGCGTCGGCAGGCCGGTGATGAGCCGGCTGCCGCGACCGCGGGTGATGAACGACCAGGCCCAGCGAACCATCACCAGCACTCGGTTCTGGAGGCCGATGAGCCAGAAGATGTGGATGCCCAGCCACAGGAACCAGGCCACGAAGCCACTGAAGCGGACCATGCGGAAGTCGGCCACGGCGCGGAGCCGACCGATGGTCGCCAGCTCGCCGAGGTCCTTGAACTCGAAGTCGGGGATGGCAACGCCGTCGCGCCTCGCGATGAGCGCCCTCGCCGCGTACTGACCACCCTGGATGCCGCCCTGGGCCACGCCCGGAACCATCTGGCCAGGTGACCACTCGGCCGCCGCGAGGTCGCCCACGACCCAGATATCGGGGTAGCCCGGGATGGTCAGGTCGTGGTTGACCTTGATGCGGCCGACGCGATCGACGGGCGCACCCGTGGCCTCGGCCACGGCCCGGCCGAAGCGGCCCACGGCCACGCCCGCGGCCCATAGCACGGTCCTGGCCCTGATGCGGCTGGTCTCGGTCCCCTCCGTGCCGCGGACGGTGACGCCGGCGGCGTCGATCTCGGTGACCATGGTCTTGGTGCGAATGGTCACGCCCAGCTGGGCCAGCTGTCGCGAGGCCGCCTTCGAGAGGGAGCGCGGATACGTCGGCAGGACACGGTCGGCACCTTCGACGAGGTAGACCAGCGCCTCCTCGGTGTTGATGGCCCGGAAGTCGCGCGGCAGCGCATCACGGGCGATCTCACACAGCGAGCCGGCCAACTCGACACCGGTGGGGCCGGCACCCACGATGACGAACGTCATCCAGTCGTGCTGCCTGGCCGAGTCGGTCTCCAGCTCCGCGTTCTCGAACGCGTCGAGGATACGGGCCCGCATCTGGAGGGCGTCCTCGAGCGTCTTGATGCCCGGCGCATGCTCGGCCCACTGGTCGTTGCCGAAGTAGGAGTGCTTGGTGCCGGTGGCGACGATGAGCGAGTCGTACTCGAGGTCGGAGCCATC
>JASFQX010000213.1:0-4651 GCA_050115215.1 Chloroflexota bacterium | reverse complement strand
TCGCCCGCCGACAGCTCCTAGGCTGAGGCGGTCCCGCGCTGGGCAAGGCTCGCGAACCCATCGGCGCTCCATGCCTCGAGCCATGCCCGTCCCTGTTCGGCGGCGGTGACCACGGCGCCTGCCTCGTCGCCCGGCACTCCGTCAGGCCAGCATGAGCGCAGGAGCTCGGAGTCTGAGCCCATCTCACCGTCGCGTCGCAGGATCTCCAGTCCGGCGGCCACACCCATGGCGTACCTGGGTGTGGGCACGCCCAGCGCCAGACCCATCCGAACGAGCCCCACCAGCCGGTCCTCCCAGCCGAGCTTGCGGCGCGGATCTCGACCGGCGCGCTCGACGGTGTCGGCCAGCCAGGGGTTGACCATACGTGCCAGCAGGTCATCGGCAAAGGTCGCGTAGCCCTCCTCGGTGAAGAGCTCGTCCGCGCCGGTCCAGCGGCGCCGCAGCGTGCCCCCGGATTCCTCGATGAAGGCCGTGCGCAGGAAGTCCATGGCGCCGGGGACGTCGCGCAGGTCTGCCACCAGGCCCAGGCCCAGCAGCTCGCCCAGGAACCCGGCCAGGGCGTGCGTGGCGTTGTGACCGAGCAGCTTGGCGTCCTCGAAGGGGGCCAGGTCATCCACCTCGCGCAGCACGGGCATGCCCGGGTGCAGGCCGCCGCCGACGCGCGACACGAGGATGCGGTCGAACTCCTCCACCAGGAAGGCCGAGCGCAGGCCGGAGGCGATGGTCGCCAGGCTGTGCTGGCGCAGCTCGGCGTCATCGCTGATGACGCCGCTCATCTTGCCGATGACGGTGTCGACGTAGCGAGCGCGGGTGCGGATGGCGTCACGCTCATCGGTGGGTACGGCCTCGAGCACGGCCGCCTCCAGCATCTGCGCGGCACTGCGATGGTTCTCGGCGCAGAAGACGACCAGCGGCTGGGGCCGGGCGCGTCGCCGCAGACCCTGGGCCAGGAGACGGTGCGGGCTGTTGGCGCCGTCGGTGCGGTAGAAGGCCACGCTCGGCAGCGCAGAGGCCAGCTCGTCGGCCGAGGCGATGGCCTCCACCACCAGCTCGCGCTCGTCCTCGATCGTGGAGTCGGCCACGTCGGTGGGGCCGATCTGGGCGACATCGACCCGATCGCGACGGGCGATGTTGACCCGGAAGTGACCACGATCGGCCCGCAGGCCGGCCACCAGATCGGGCCGCACGTCCACCACCAGCGGCGGCGCGTAGTCGTTCGTGCGGAAGGCCTCGTAGACGAAGAGGCCGGACTGGATCGCACCAAAGCCGAGCCCGACCAGCCGCCGTGAGCCGCTGAAGGTCACGCCTAGTCGTCCGCGAGGTAGCGCTGGTCGTCGTCGGCCGTCCAGCGGGCCACGTTCCGGATGGCTTCGATGCGGCGGTGGGGGTAGACGATGGCCTTGCCCTGGACCCGGCCCTCGCGGGCCATGCTCAGCAGCTCCGGAGCATGCTCGAGGTCGCCCACGTGGCCGATGTGCGCGGCTGCATCGATCTCACCGGCCGCCATCAGTCGCAGCGTCTCGATGACGTCCCACGGCCCGCCGCCGGAGGAGCCCGTGATGTTGATCTCCTGGTAGTGCACGAAACGCTCGTCGATGCCGATGATCTCCTTGCCGGGCGGCAGCCCCGCGAAGAGATCGAGCACCCCGTAGCGTGCCAGCAGGTGCTGCACCGACTCCATCAGCTGCCCGTCGGCGGCGGTCACGATGAGATCGTCGGCGCCGGCTTCGTTGCTGACCCGGCGCACTGTCTCGGCCAGGTCGCCGGTCCGGGCGTTGACGGTGATCAGCTCCACGCCGGCGGCCTCCGCGCGTGCCCCGAAGGTGTCGTGCAGCCACTGCAGCCGCTCCTGCCGGCGGGCGGTGGCGATGATGACGCGCGGGCGGGCGGCGATCGCCAAATCCACGTGGATGCGCCCCATGGGCCCGGCCCCGATGATGACGGTCACGCCGCCGCGCTTCAGCCCGGCCGTGGCCGTGCGGGGATTCGTGCGGTCGGGTTGCGACAGGTGCATGTGGTGCGCGTGCGCGCTGATGATGCAGCTGATGGGCTCGGCGATCGCAGCGTGGCCCGCCGGCAGCGAGTCGTCGGGGAGTCGCAGCAGGCAGCCGGCCTCCAGCACCTCCTCCGGGATGAGGATGTACTCGGCCAGCAGGCCGGGCAGCGAATAGCCCACCGCGATCTTGGCCACGCCACGGCCATGGTCGGCGTAGCGCTCGAGATGGTTGATCGGCGCGAGGTCCACGGCCGGCTGCACCGCGCAGCGCTGGCCCACGGTCCAGGCACTGGCCAGGTCCGCGCCCACATCCACGATGGTCACGACGCCCTCGTCGCCCACGATGGCCGGGTGCGCGGCCGGGTCCCAGCCGTGCATCAGCGGATGCTCGGCGCCCTGGTCGATGAGCTTGTTGACCGACGTGCAGATGCCGGCCGCATCGACACGCGCGAGCAGCTGGCGGGGACCAGGTCGCGGGACCGGAACCGTGCGCACGGCGAGCGAGGCCGTGCCGCGACCGTCGAGGACCGTCGCGCGCATCTCGGCCGGGACCGCCCCGACCTCGCCGGGGCGGATCACGCTGGCGGCTCGAGGCCGGCCATGCGCCAGGCCACGTCCGGGTCGTCGGGACCGGTGAAGGTATCGATGGTCGTGGTGCAGAGCGCACCCATGGCCGCGCCCATCCGTGCCGCCTCCTCGGCTCCGAAGCCGTGGATCAGGGCGGTCAGGACACCGCCCGTGAACGAGTCTCCGGCGCCTGTGGTGTCGATGGTGTCGACGCTGAAGGCCGGGATGTGGCCCACGTAGTCGTCGTGGTCGACCCACGCCCCGTTCGGTCCATCGGTGACGATGGCGAACCGGACGCCGAGCTCACGCAGCCTCGCCGCGGCGGCAGCCGGCTCGGAAACGCCCGTGATGCCCTTGGCCTCCGGGACGCTGGGGATGAACAGGTCGGTGTACGGCAGCGCGGCCAGCACCCGGTGCCACTGGCCGGTCGAATCGTGGACCACGTCGAGGCTGGTGTGGAGCCCTCGAGCCTTGGCCCGCTCGAAGAGGCCGGCCAGCGGCGCCCCGTCGGGGTCGTCCAGTCCCGGCAGCACCAAGGCTCCGCCGACGTGGAGGAAGTCGCTCACGAGCCGGGCCTCGATCGCCTCGGCCGTGATCGAGCCATCGGCCCCGAGGTTGTGCAGCATCGTGCGTTCGCCATCCTGGTCGACCGCGACCAGCGAGGTCGAGGTCGGCAGCTCCGAGGCCACGAACTCCACGTGCAGGTGCGGGGCCGGGACCGTCTCGCGGAACGACCGTCCGAAGATGTCGTCGCCGACCGGGATGATGAGCCGGGTTTCGATGCCCATGCCCGCGAGCACGCGACCGGTACGCAATGCGGGTCCGCCCTCGGCGGTGGAGAATTTGTCGACCAGGCCCAGCACGCCGATCGGCAGCGGTCCGGCGGCCTTGGCCACGACGTCGAAGACCGCACTTCCTGCGCACGTGATCTGGATCTGGGTCATAGCTCGATGATAGGTCCGGCGTCGTGGTCCATGCGCGGTGGTGGGACGGCACCCCGAAGCCCTGAGTGGTGACCGTTTGCACCGATGGGACTAGTACTGATGGGCCCCTCCCGTCCTCCCCCGACCGCCCACAACATGGGGGGACCAGTCCGCTTCGAGGACCGAACCTGCCCTGATGCCTGCCATGCCAGGCGGCGACCGCCAGCCCAAGACCTGTCCCAACTGCAACGCCGTGAACGAGCCGGAAGCCTCGTTCTGCGTACACTGCGAGGCATTGCTCATGGACAGCGAAGAGCCACAGGCAGAGGTCCACGACGGGATGGCCGCCGAAGACGGCGATGGCTCGGGTAGCCATGGCCCCGAGGTCACGAACGAGCTGACGGACTCCGTCGATCCGGCGGCGAGCTGGCCCTCGGCGGATCTGAGCGCGGCTCGACCGAGCATCGTCGCCTGCCCGCGCTGCCTCACGCGCAATCCCGACGACCGCGTCTACTGCTGGCGCTGCCTGCACGAGCTGAACTCGGCGGAAGTGGTGGATGACGCGTCCGTACCGCCTCGCGCGGTAGGTGCTCCTGCCGTCGTCCCTGGGCCGCTGGCGAGCACCACGCCGCAGCCGGATGCGGTCGAGCCCGCGATGGGCGCGCCAGCCCCGGAGGAATCGACAGCGGCCGAGCCGGTGGCAACCGGCGAGTCCCCGGAAGCGCCGGCCGAGCCGGTAGCGGCTGAGGAGTCCTTGGAAGCGGAGCCGGTCGCGGCTGCGACCTACGAGGCAGCTGGGGGCATGCCGCCGCCTGGTGGTCAGACGGTCAGGCCATATCGGCCCGAGCCACCGCGAGCGTCAACCATCCAGCCTGCCTTTGCGGCGCGGCTGGTACGACGTCGGCGCGGCCCTCGCTGGTACCTGAGCGCGGCAGCCGCGGTGGCGATCCTGGCCGTGGCAGGAGGCGTTCTGCTCACATCGCTGACCGGCGACCCGGATGACCAGGTACCCATCACGGCGGAGGCGACAGCCACGGCGGCGGCCGTGTCGTCGACGGGTGCTCCCCCGGCGACGGATCGACCGACCAAGCCTGTCGTCGGCGAGCTCGATCCAGACCCAACAGAGCCGACCCCCACGCCAGAGCCGACACCTACGCCCACGCCG
>JASFQX010000212.1:0-4660 GCA_050115215.1 Chloroflexota bacterium | reverse complement strand
TGGACCACGAGCTGGTGGAGAACATCGAGGTCGACTGCGCGGCCCGCCTGGCCCGCATGCGCGCGGGCGAGCCACGGCGCCTGGTCCTGACCATGGGTGGCGCCGGCGCGCAGCGTGAGCTGTTCAGGGCCATCGTCGACCATAGCCGGCCCATGATCGATCGCGGCGAGCTGACCCTCTTCGTCAACCTCGGCGATCACGCGGACAACTGGACCTGGCTGAAGGGTGAGCTCGGCTCCGCGTCACGGTCGGTCTCGCTGCACCGCACCTGGGCCGACACGAAGGCCTTCGCGGACGAGATCCGCGACGGCGAGGCCCGCGGGCTCCACGTGTTCGTCTTCGACAACACCTTCCACGGGGTCTACGCCACGAACTACCTGATGCGGGTCAGCGACGTCATGATCACCAAGCCGTCCGAGCTGGCCTTCTACCCCATCCCCAAGATCTTCAACGAGCGCGTCGGTGCGCACGAGGCGTGGGGTGCGATCCGCAGCGCCGAGCTCGGAGACGGCACCATCGAGACCCGTTCCATCCCGCGCACGCTGCAGGCGATCGACCTGCTGACCCGGGAGCATGACCTGCTCGAGATGTTCTGTGACTGCATCGTCAAGAACAAGCGCAGCGGCATCTACGATGGTGCCTACAGGTGCGTGGCTCTCGCCACCGGCACGACCTTCGAGCGCACCGACGAGGGCATCTCGTTCGGCCGGGACGCCTAGGACGTCACCTCCGCCAGCTTCACGGGCCGACCCTCGGCCTGGCTGCGGGTGCAGGCGAGGGCCAGCCGCAGGGTCTCGAGTGCATCCTCCGGCCCGGGCGTCGGTCGGCGCCCCTCGCGCACGGCGGCGATGAAGGCCTCCAGCTCCAGGCGGAAGGCGGCCTCGAAACGGTCGGGGAACGATTCGAAGGTGTCGCCGTGGAAGGCGAAGCCGTGGCTGAAGGTGGCGCCACTCTTGTGCACGTCCTCGATCACGACCTTGCCTGCGGCCCCCGCCACCTCGGTGCGGATGTCGTAGCCCCACGGGCTGTGGCGAGCCGTCTCGATCACGCCCATGGCGCCGTTCTCGAAGCGCAGCATGGCCAGCGCGGTGTCGAAGTCGTCCGCTTCGGCGAAGCGCGGCTCGGCCAGCACCGCGGCCCAGGCCTGGACCTCCGCGACCTCGCCCACCAGGAAGCGGGCCAGGTCGAGATCGTGCACGGACATGTCCAGGAAGATGCCGCCGGCGTGACGCAGGAACTCGACCGACGGCGGATAGGTGTCGCGCGAGAGGGCCCGGAATTGCTCGATCCGACCCAGCTCGCCGGCCTCGATGCGGGCCTTGGCCGCGGCGTAGCCGGGATCGAAGCGGCGCATGAAGCCCAGCTGGACCGGGACACCGGCGTCGCGGACGACCTCCACCACCCGTGCCGTCTCGTCCAGCGTCAGCGCGATCGGCTTCTCGCTCCAGATGGCCTTGCCGGCACGAGCCGCAGCCTCGATGAGGCCCGCGTGGGTGCTGGTGGGCGTCACGATGACGACCGCCTCGACGTCGTCGCGCGCGATGGCCTGGTAGGGGTCGCTGAGCGTGTGCTCGGATCGCGCCATGGCGGCACCGGCCTCGGCGGCTGCTGTGTCGGGGTCGGCCACGGCCACCACGCGGGCGCCAGGGATCCCGGCCAGGTTGCGGATGTGTGTCTGGCCCATGCGGCCTGCGCCCAGCACCGCCACGCCCATGGGCTCGCCCCCGTTCGTCATGCTGCCAGTGTGGCGCACGGGCCAAGCGTCGGCCCGGCGACTTCGCAGCCGCACCTCGTCAGCGCCGATCGCGGACGCTAGGCTACGGGCCAGCACCGGGACCAGCCGGACAGGCCGCGTATCGCGGGAGGACGTGATGCCGTCGAGGTAGCCGGGGCGGGACGCCCGCGGGGGCGCCGCCGCCCATTGAGGTCGGAGCCGTGCTGAGCCGACCTGTCATCGACGCCCACCACCACTTCTGGGACCCTGCCGTCCGGGAGTACCCGGCTCTGGCCGGTGCGCGCGCCCCGCTGCGCCGGCGCTTCGGTCCCGATGACCTTCGGCCGGAGCTGGAGCTCGAGGGCATGACCGGCACGGTCCTGATGCAGGCGCTGCCGCAGGTGGAAGAGACGGTCGATCTGCTGGCGACCGCGACCACGGTGCCGTTCGTGGACGGCGTCGTGGGCTGGGTCGACCTCACCGCGCCTGACGTGTCCGAGCGCATCGCGGCGCTCCGCTCGGGCCCCGGCGGCGAGCTGCTGGTGGGCGTGCGTCACCCGGTGTGCGACGAGGCGGACCCCCGCTGGCTCTGTCGCGACGATGTCCGGCGCGGCCTCGAGGCGGTGGCTGCCGCCGGCCTGGCCTTCGATCTGCACCTGCGTACACGAGAGCTGCCGGCAGCCCACGAGACGTGTGCCGCGCTGCCTCAGCTCCGCTTCGTCCTCGATCACCTCGCGAGCCCACCCATCGCCAGTGGTGACCTCTCCGCCTGGGGCAGCGCCCTGCTGGTGCTGGCCGAGCGGCCCAACGTCAGCGCCAAGCTCTCCGGCCTCGTGACCGAGGCCGACTGGCGCACCTGGTCCATCGATGACCTGCGCCACCCGGTGGAGCTGGCGGTGGACGCCTTCGGCCCACACCGGCTGATGATCGGCTCGGACTGGCCCACCTGTCTGCTGGCGGGGGCCTACGTCGACGCCATCGATCCGATGCGCTACCTGCTGGCCGACCTGCCGGAACACCAGCAGGACGAGGTCCGGGGCGGCACCGCGGTGCACGTCTACGGGCTCGGCGGCGGTGCCGCCGGCACCTGAGCCTTTGACCCTGGAGCTGTCGGCTGGTGGTGCGTCCGTGCACCACCACGATGGCGGAACGGCACCATCCGGGCGCTGTGACGCGCGCAGCCGCCCGGAACCGGCCCATTCGCGCGGGCGGAGTTGGTATCCTGCGCCGATACGCGTAGGTCCCGTGAGGGCCTTGCGCCTCTGTGCGGGGGGCTTGGGAAAGCTCCGGCGCGCGGCCAATCACCAGTTGGAGGAGTTCGCCTTGAAGAGACTCATCCCCGGGCTCGTGATCGGAGCCCTCGTCCTCAGTTCCTCGGCGGTCGCCGCCCAGGGGGGCAGCACCCTCAGTGCCGTGCAGGAGCGCGGCCAAGTCGTCTGTGGCGTCAACGGCGGCCTGCCCGGCATGAGCGTCCTCAACGACGAGACGGGCGTGTTCGAGGGCATGGACGCGGACTACTGCCGCGCCATCGCCGCGGCCGTGCTGGGTGATCCCGGCGCCGTCCAGTACGCCCCGCTCACCGCCGACCAGCGCGCCACCGCCATCCAGGGCGGCGAGGTCGACGTCATCTTCCGCAACACCACCCACACGCTCACGCGAGACGCGGCGTGGGGTGACTTCGGCCCGACCATCTTCTACGACGGCCAGGGCATGATGGTTCGGTCCGACCTCGGCGTGACCACGCTGGAGGAGCTGGACGGAGCCAGCATCTGCGTCACGTCCGGCACCACCACGGAGCAGAACCTGGCCGACCAGATGTCCTTCCTCGGGGTCGAGTACACCCCGGTCGTGGCGGCCGAGATCGACACGGTCTACGGCCAGTACGAAGAGGGTCGCTGTGACGCGGTCACGTCCGACAAGTCGCAGCTGGTCGGCCGCCGCACCTCGTTCGCCGATCCTGACGCCCACGTCATCCTCGACGTGACCATGTCGAAGGAACCGCTGGCGCCCGTGGTGGCCAGTGGCGACAACAACTGGGGCGACATCGTGCGCTGGGTCGTGTTCGCCACCATCGAGGCCGAGGAGCAGGGCATCACGTCCGCCAACATCGGCGACTTCGCCGGTGGCGACAACCCGGTCGTCGGGCGGCTGCTCGGCGAGACCGGCGAGCTCGGTGCTGCGCTGGGGCTGGAGAACGACTTCGTGGTCGCCGTCATCTCGGCCGTGGGCAACTACGGCGAGATCTACGACCGCGCCTTCGGTCCCGACACGGCGCTGAACCTCAGCCGTGCCGGCACCGTCAACGACCTCTGGACCAACGGCGGCCTGATGTACTCGCCGCCCTTCCGCTAGTAGAGCGCTAGACCCGACCCCGGGGCGTCCGCGAGTCGTCTCGGGGTCGGTCCCTGATTCCGACAGCAGCAGGTAGCGATGGCTGACGAGCCGAACGGCGCGCCGAGCGGCGCGCAGGGGGGCAGCTCCGGCGCATCCATCCCGTTCTACCGTGATGTCCGCGTGCTCGCGGTCATCACGCAGATCGTCTTCCTGGCGATCGTGCTGCTCGTCCTCGGCTGGCTCCTCAACAACCTGCTCGTCAACTCGGAAGCCCGAGGCATCTCCACCTCGCTCAGCTGGCTGGGCCAGCGAGCCGGCTTCCGCCCTCCCGAGTCGGTCATCCCCTACACCCCCGACGATACGTATGCGCGCGCCCTGCTCGTGGGCCTGCTCAACACCATCATGGTCAGCATCGTCGGCATCTTCATCGCCACGGTCCTGGGTCTCATCGTCGGCGTGGCGCGCCTGTCCTCCAACTGGCTGGTCAGCAAGATCTCGCTGACCTACGTCGAGATCTTCCGCAACACGCCGCTGCTCGTGCAGCTGCTGGTCATCTACTTCGTCGTCTTCCTGCAGATGCCGGCGGTGCGGGACTCGATCGTGCTGCCGCTG
>JASFQX010000211.1:0-4673 GCA_050115215.1 Chloroflexota bacterium | reverse complement strand
TTCCTACCACCAGAACCGTTCGCGCGGCGTCTACTTCCCGGTGAAGGACAACTACCTGCTGAAGGGTGATCCGAACTGCAAGCCCTATCCCTCCAAGTGCCACAGCGCGCTGGTCTGGACGCGTTCGCGCAAGGGCACGCAGGGCGGGACCTACAACAGTGACTACGTGCGTGCGGAACGCCAGCAGCAGCTGGTCCGCGCCGCGGTCAAGAACATCCTCGAGGATGGCGCCGGCATCGCGCTCGTCGGCCGGCTGCTCAAGGTCCGCGACAAGATCGAGACCAACATCCCCAAGACCGTCGAGGCCGCGGGACAGCTCTACGCCATGTTCGAGGGCATGAAGCTGCGCAAGCAGGACATGAAGGTGCTGGCGCCGGCGACCTGGGCCTACACCGCCAGCGACGGCACGACTCGCCCCAACCTCTCGCGCATCCGCCAGTACGTGGACAAGGCCTTCTACAAGGTCAAGAAGGCCAAGCGCAAGAACCGCTGACGGCAGCCGCGAGTCGCGCCTGGCAGACGGCTGTGCCATCCTCGCGGGGTGAGCGCCGTCAACCAGCAACCCGGCCGCGTTTCGCCGGGCGTGCCGGACCTCGAGATCGCCCCGGAGTCGAGCGCTGACGCCCCGCTGAACCGACGCCTGGAGCGGGCTCGTCAGGTCCTGCTGGCGAGCCTCGGCGTGCTCGCGCTCATCATCGCCTGGCTGCTCTACGAGGACGGCATCGGCCTGGCCGACGTGGCCCTGGCGACTGCGTTGGTGGCCCTGGCCCTCGCCCTCTACGTCATGGCCGCGACCTCGGCCGCGCTCACGCGCAACCGTTTCGAGCGCGAAGCCAGCATCCGCCGCATCGTGACCGGCCTTTCCCGCTCCGCCTCACCCCAGTCGGTGGTGGACACCGTCATCAGCGACCTGCGCACGGCCACCGACGCCGACCACGTGGTCGTGGCCCGGGTCCGCGAGGACGAGACCGTGGAGGTCACGCTCGTGGCGGCCCAGGCCGACGCGCCGCCGTCACGCACCACCCTGCGCCCGGAGCTCGACGTGCACGGCGCTGTGCCGGGGGAAGGCGCCGACGAGGGCGAGGGTGAGGCGGTGGGAGCGTCCGATGAAGCCGCGGACGCGGCCGAGGAGATCGCCCGTCGGGTCCGCGCCGAGTACAAGCTGCCCCATACCCTGGCCACGCCGCTGGTGGCCGAGCGCCGCTTCCTGGGCGCCCTGCTGCTGGCCCGTCGCGGGCGGGAGGCCTGGAGCGATGGCGACCGCCGGCTGCTGACCTGGGCCGCCAACGAGGTCGCGCGCGCCTTCGAACGGACGTATGCCCTCGAGGCGGCCGAGCGCGGCGCCAAGATCGACGCCCTCACCGGTCTGCCCAACCGCCGCTACTTCAACGAGGCGCTGGCGATGATCGAGAGCCCGCGCCGTCGAGCCAACGACAGCATCGGCATCCTCATGATCGACATCGACCACTTCAAGATCCTCAACGATCGCTTTGGGCATGCCACGGGCGACCAGGTCCTGCGGGCGGTGTCCACGGCCATCGCCCGCGCCGTGCGTGACGAAGACACGCCCGCGCGCTACGGCGGAGAGGAGTTCGCGGTGCTCCTGCGGCAGGCCGAGGCGGAACAGGCCCTGGAGGTGGGGGAGCGCATCCGGCGGGCGGTCGTGAAGCTCCATCCGGCCAGCCTCGGTATCAGCGAGCCGGTGACGGTCTCGGTGGGCGTGGCCGTGTCCGGTCCCGACGGCCCGCCGGTCCGGCGCCTGGTCGAGCGCGCAGACCAGGCCCTGTACAAGGCCAAGCGCCAGGGCCGGGACCGCGTCATCGCGGTCTGAGCCGGCAGCCCATGGCGCCACGGGAGATCCGCCCGCCGCTCGAGGATGGTGGTCCAGCCGGCGCTTCGCTGAGCAACGCGCGTGTGGCAGCCGTGCTGGCCGAGATCGCCGACCTGCTGGAGATCAAGGGGGCGTCGTCGTTCAAAGTGGGGGCCTACCGCCGGGCCGCCGATTCGGTGGCGCGCGCGCGCGTCGAGGTGGCAGAGGCCTACCGCGCCGGCGAGGCGCCCCGCCTGCGTGGCGTTGGCGGCTCCATCTCCGAGCGCATCGCCGAGCTCGCGGCCACCGGTCGGCTGGCCTACCACGAGGCGCTGCGGGCAGAGGTGCCACCCACGCTGCTGGAGCTGCTGGCCATCCCCGGCGTGGGGCCGCGAACGGCGGGGGAGGTCTGGCGCAGCCTGGGCGTGGCGACGCTGGCGGAGCTGGAGTCGGCCGCGCGGGAAGGGCGGCTGCGCGCCATCCGCGGCCTGAGCGCTCGCAGCGAAGCCCGCATCATCGAGAGCATCGGCGAGCTGGAACGGCGGCCGCCGCAGCGCCTGCGACTGGGCCAGGCCCACGCCCTGGCCGAGCGTGTCGTCGCGCTCATCGAGACGCTGCCGGAAGCGCGGCGGGCCGTGGCCGCGGGCTCGGTCCGGCGCTGGCGCGAGACGGTGGGCGACCTCGACATGCTGGTCGAGACCGACGCACCGCGGTCGGTCCTGGCGGCCCTGCGAGCACATCCGCTCTGCGCGAGCGTCGAGCCGCCGGCGCGTGCCGGCGCCGACCGCGCCGGCGCCGACCGTGCCAGCCTGCAACTGGTCGATGGGCCGCAGCTCGACGTCATGACCATGCCGCCGGGCGCGAGCGGCAGCTACCTCGTGCATTTCACCGGCTCGGCGGCGCACAACGTGGCGCTTCGGCACCGGGCCCGGGAGCGCGGCTGGTCGCTCTCGGAGCACGGACTCGTGCCGCTCGGTGACGAGCAGGCAGCTCCGCTGACCTTCGCCGACGAGGCCTCGCTCTACGCCTTCCTCGAGCTGGCCGAGATCCCGCCCGAGCTGCGCGAGGGACGGGGCGAAGTGGAGGCCGCCGCGAGCGGCACCTTGCCCCGGCTCGTCGAGCCGACCGATCTCCGTGGCGACTGCCACAGCCATTCGAACTGGTCGGATGGCCGTGAGCCGCTGGAGACGATGGTCGAGTCCGCCCGCGGGGCCGGTCGCGAGTACCAGGTGCTGACCGACCACTCGCAGAGCCTGACCATCGCCAACGGCCTCAGCCCGACACGCGTGGAGGCGCAGCGGCGGCTCGTGGGCGAGCTCAACGAGCGCTTCGCCCGCGAGCTGGCGGCGGGTGAGCTGCCCCAGGGCGCTCACCCCGGCGGTTTCGTGCTGCTGCACGGCACGGAGCTGGAGATCACCATCGACGGGCGGCTCGACTACGAGGACTCGCTGCTCGCCGCCTTCGACGTCGTGGTGGCCTCCCTCCACGTCGGCCGCCGCCAGCCACGGCCGCAGCTGATGCAGCGCTACGAGCTGGCCATGCGCAGCCCGCACGTGGACATCATCAGCCATCCTTCGGGACGCCAGATCGGCCGACGGCCCGACCTCGACCTCGATTGGGACGCCTTCTATCGGCTGGCCGCCGAAACGGGCACGCTGCTCGAGATCAACGGCAGCGAAGCCCGGCTCGATCTCGACGAACAGCGCATCATGGCCGCCACCGAGGCCGGCTGCCGCTTCGTCATCGACAGCGATGCGCACGAGCGCAGCGAATGGCGTCACCTGGTCTGGGGCACGCACATCGCGCGCCGCGCGTGGGTCACGCCGGAGCTCGTCGCCAACACGCTGCCGCGCGAGGAGTTCGTGCACCTGATGCGCGAGAAGCCGCACCGCTGCTAGTGCCGGTGTCGTCAGGGCCGTGGGTCGCGGGAGCCGCGGGAGGAGTGGTGGTACGATTCCCCTTCGCCCGTCGATGGCGTGAGGCCCTGCCCGCGACACCATCGGCCAGCCGCGCGCGAGCGGCCCACCATCCCACGCCCGAGGAACGAATGAGCTTCGACCCGCTGACCGAGAACGAACCTGCAGCGCCGGCACCGGCAGCTGCCTCGAACGCCATGACCGCCAGCCGCCAGAAGCGGCAGCTCCTGGAGCAGGCCATCGACGCCGCTCGCCGGGCCGACTGGATCGCCGCGGCGGAGATCAACGAGAGGATGCTCGAGATGGGGCCCGACAGCGCGGCCGAGAACCGGGCGGCCAAGGCCTACTGGGAGCAGGGCGAGCTGGGCAAGGCGCGTGAGCACTACCAGTCCGCCCTGGCCATCGATCCCACCAACCGCATCGCCGAGCGCAACATCCACCGGCTGCGCATGCTGATGGTGGATGCCGGCTCCAAGACGGTGCCGGCGCAGGAGGGCAGCAAGGCGCCGGTCAGCATCTTCGTGGAGGAGACGGGCAAGACCGGCTTCGCCCACCTCGTCGACCTGGCCGAGCCCAACGACCTGGCCCAGGTGAACCCCGGCGACTTCGTCGAGCTCAGCCCTTCGGGGCCGCGTGTGGTGGCCAAGTCCAACGGCGTCAAGATCGGGGTGGTCGAGCCGCGCGTGGCGGCCCGCCTGCTGCGGCTGATGGCGGACGGCAACAAGTACGCCGCGGGTGTCACCAGCCTGGGCGACGAGGACGTGCGCATCATCATCCGCGAGACCTACCAGGACCCCGCCAACTACGGCATGGTCTCGTTCCCCACTGCGGCCAAGGTCTCCGACCTGCGTCCCTACACCAAGGGCACGCTCGTGCGCGAGGAGGCCGACCTGGAGGAGGATCTCGAGCTCGACGAGGAGCCCGAGTCGCTGGAGGACGTGGGCTCG
>JASFQX010000210.1:0-4674 GCA_050115215.1 Chloroflexota bacterium | reverse complement strand
CGACCTCCGGCTCGACGTCCGGGCGCAAGTCCCCGCGCCGGACGCCGCGCGCGATGACGCGAGCGACCTCATCGCGGCGGGCCTGCACCACGATCGTGCGGAAGGGATCACCCAGGGCCGGGTTGCGGGCGATCTCGGACAACAGCTCCCGCGTCACCGGCCCATAGTCGGTCTCGGTCAGCGAGCGCATCGGGCCCAGGACCGTGGCCAGCAGCTCGGTGCGGGTGTCGCCCACGTCAGGCACCGCCAGGTGCGGTGTGGCCAGCTCCATCAACAGCTCGAGTGCCAGCTCCTGCTTGGACGACCAGTGGCGGTAGATGGTGGCCTTCCCCACCTTCGCCCGCGCGGCCACGTGCTCCATGCGCAGCTGGTCGAAGCCATCCTCGATGAGCAGCTCCTTGAATGCACGCAGGATCTCCCGATGGGCGCGGCTGCTCCTGGGCCGGCCGAGCTTGGCCGCGGCCCTGGTGGCCGCCGTCGGTGCCTCTCGCACGATGACGTCGTCCAACGGGTCGCCCGTGAGCGCCTCCGCATCGTTGGGCTCGGCAGTCATGCCCCTCACGATACGATACGGCCCGTCTTACCGCAACTGGGCGATGTGGACTATCGAAACGCAACGTCTTGCATTTGCTGTGATGGTCGTGTACGATACGGCCCGGATCGAAAGACCGACCGGCCATCTGAAGCCGATCGGCCATCGGTACCGCTTCGAGGAAATCCAATCACCCAGCGCCAACCCTGGAGCTTGCAGCCATGGCCCATACCCACCAGAGCGGGGCCGCCGCTCAGCCGGCGCCCTTCCTGACCGAACACGAGAACCGGCGCGCCGTCGACCTTATCGAGCGGGCTGAACGGTCCGCCCCCTACTGCCTCTGCGGCCGGCACATGCTCGCCGTCGCCGACGGCACGAAGATCTGGCTCGAATGTGCCAGCCGCACCGAACGACGATCCGGCCTCGCCGGCCTGGTCTCGCGCCTCACCGTCTTCGGCCACACGCGCCAGCTGGTGGTGGAGCTGCCATCGGCCGACTAGGTCGGCACAACCACATCCGAGCACGAACGGGGTCGGTCTCCTCCACCTCCTCCGCCGGACCCGCTCGAGCTCAACCGCCGTCGCCGGTGACTCCCTTCGCCGGCGACGGCCCCACCCCCGGCCTGACTCCCAACCAGGCCGGGGGTTCCTTCTTGGTCGGCGGCCTGACCAGCTGCTGGCGGCGCATCATCCTGACCGCCTGGATGCCTGCCCTGGCGCGTCCTGGTGGACCCCTGCTGCCGTTCTCCCACGCGCGCGCACTAGTACCTTTGCGTGGGTGCACGAGGTCAACGCCCCAGAACACACTGGACCCCTCCGGAAGTCCCGGAGGGGTCGATTCGTGTTCGATGGTGAGCCGCGTAGGATTCGAACCTACAACCTAGTGATTAAGAGTCACTTGCTCTACCGTTGAGCTAGCGGCCCGTGGCAAACACTCTAGCAAAGCTCCGCAAGATGCAGCAAGGCCTCCCGAGTCGGCCGCAGCTCGGCGGAAGCGCATCAGCACCGGGCCCTCGCCGGGCCGTCCGCGCATCGAAACCGCGAAGATGTGGGACGCTGTCGCGACGGAGCCACGGTACACCAGAGGTCGTATGAGTCGTCGTCACACGTCCAGCTCGCTCGCCCACGCTGTCGCGCGCGCGATCGCCGCCGCGCTGACCACGATCCTTCTCGTCGCCGCCGTGGTGCCGGCGACCGCCTCGGCGCAGCAGAACCGCATCCGCGACGTCGACATCGAGCAGCGCTGGCAGCTGCTCACCTACCTGCCGGCAGGCGCGAGGAACCTGCAGCCGGTCCCCGCGGGCGTCGGCGCGACCCTGCTCCTGTCGCCCGGGAACCGCGTGCTCGGCCAGGCAGGGTGCAGCGATTTCGAGACGACCTACAGCCGCCAGCGGGCCAACCTGTTCTTCGTCCCGCCCGAGCCCGACTACGTCGACTGCGACCCGGCCCTGCTCGAGTTCGACGAGGACTTCTACCGGCTCCTGGCCGACACGGCCTCCATAGAGGTCGACCGCGAAGGCTCGATCCTGACTCTGAAGGACGCGATCGATCGCCCGCTGATGGTCCTGACCCGCGCCCGTATCGATGACGATCCCACGGTCGCGCGCTGGAATCTCGCGCGCATCGGCGAGGCCGACGGCTCGATCGAGCTGGTCATCGTGGGCCTGGAACCGTGGGTCGAGTTCCTGCGTGGCGGGAGCGTCGTCGGCAGGAGTGCGTGTGGCTCCTTCCTAGGCTCGTATACCACCAACGAGGGCACCATCGACATCACTGACCTGCGCTTCCGCCTGCGCGACGACTGCACGGACGCAGCGCGATCGCAAGCGGCGCGGACCATCGAGACCCTCTCGGCGATCAGTCGCTTCGAGGTCCTGCCCGCGGGCCTGGCCCTGCAGGACGAGAACGGCACCACGCGCCTCGCGTTCACGCCGGATCTGAGCCTGGGGCGGCGCATCTGGACCCCGACGGTCATCTACGACCAGAACGAGGAAGCGCGCTTCGAGGGTGACGAGCTGAGCACATCAGCGGTCCAGTTCAGCCGCCAGGATGCGGAAGGTCGCAGCATCTGCCGCCCCTTTGTCGCCCAAAGCCTCAGGTCCGGCCTGGCGCTCAACGTGGATGACGACACCATCGAGTACCTGTTCAAGGGCTGCCCCAAGAACGACGCCGTGGACTGGACGGGGATCGAGCGAGCCTTCATGAACGCGCTCAAGGATGCGGCCTCGCACGCACTGCGCGGATCCGAGCTGGAGCTGAAGGACGTTGACGGCAGGACGCTCATGAAGCTCGAGCCGCAGGCGGACCTGGTCGGCCCCACGTGGGTCGTGACCCGGCTCGGTAACAACCGCCTGCGGGCGCCGACGGGTGACATCCCGCTGTCGGCGACGTTCGACGAGATCGGCCTCGTCTTCGGCGATACCGGAGCCACCGTCGAGAGCATCGGTAGCAACTACTACCAGACGTTCTACGAGACGCCCCAGGCCACCCGCATCAAGATCGAGCCCATCAACCTCAGGCGTGACGTCGAGGGCCGTGCCTGCAACGGCGCCCAAGGCAAGCGCAAGCAGACACCCGCCTGCAAGCAGGAGGCGCTCTTCCTCAAGCTGCTCTCGCAGGTCGACGGCTACATCGTGCGCGACGAGATCCTGCAGCTGCTCAAGGGCAACCGAGTGGTCGTGCGCCTGGAGCCCGAGCCGTTCGCCAACGCGGGCGACGTCGAGTAGCACCGCCGCATCGCGCCGCGGCCGAGCCAGCGTCCGCCTGCCCCGCACCCGGCTCCGAGCGCAGCCCGTGGATCAGCCCGGGTCGGCCTCGCCCGAGGGCTCGGGTGCTTCGACGCGGTAGGCCCGCGTCACGGCCAGGTCGACGACCACCGTCTCCGGGTCCGGATCGCTCGCGGGTGTGGCCTGGAAGAGCAGCTCGAAGCGGCGCAGTCGTGCCAGTGGCAGCAGGGCGACGCCCTGCAGCGCGAGCGTGGCCATGAGGATGCCGTCGAAGGCGTAGGCCTCGGCCGCGGCGGCGCCGATGAGCGCACCGGTGATCTGGCCCAGCGCCAGGAAGACGCTGTAGAGGCCCATGACCGCTCCGCGGTCGTCCGGGAACGACTCGGACACGTCGGCCAGCAGGCCCAGGGCCGCGGGCGTGGCCCCGGCGATGAGGAAGAGCCCGACTCCGAGTCCGGCCGCGGTGAGGACGATGAAGGCCATCGGCGCCTCCCCGCTGTGGTTCAGGGCCAGCGCCGCGAACACGAAGAGGACGCCGCCCGCGACGCCGTAGAAGATCATCGTGGTCCGACGCATGGCCGTGAAGCGGCGACCCCAGAAGGCCAGGCCCACGAAGAAGACCGCCCCGCCGGCCACGAAGGCCAGCGTCACCAGCAACGGGTCGAAGCCCCCGACCAGGGCCTGGTCCGCGAAGCGCGGGTCGGGTGTGCGCACCAGCTGGAAGAGCGTCTGTGAGGTGTACAGCCCCAGGCCCGCGTTGAGCGCGATCCAGGTAGGCGCCAGCAGCCACACCCGGCTCACGCCGAGCAACCGTCGGTAGCGTTGCCAGCCGCCCTGCGCACGCAAGGGTGCGGACGCGCTCGCCTGCACATCGGGCACGCGCCAGCGGAACAGCCCCAGGGCGATGGCGTAGACCACGGCGTTGGCCAGGAACGCGACCGGGCCCAGCACCGTCCACAGGGGGCCGGCAGCGGCGAAGCCGAGCGCGAGCCCGGCGATGGTGGCCCCCTCGAAGCGAGATGAGGCCCGCCCGCGCAGCGCCTCGTTCCCACTGGTGGCCACGGCCACGTAACCCAGCGCCGACGGGACGCTGGCCGCGGTCGAGGCTCCCTCCAGCAGCCGCGTCAGGGCCAGGAGCGGCAGGCTGCCCACGAGCACCGGGACGGCCAGCAGCAGCGGACCCAGCTCGACCTCGGCGACCAGGGCCGTCAGGACCACCGCCACGAGGCCGAAGACCGGGCCGATCTGCATCACCCGGTGGTGTCCCAGGCGGTCCGAGAGCACGCCGAAGGGCGGCGAGAGGATGAGCTCGGCGGCATAGAAGAGCGCCGTCAGGACGCCGATGGTGAAGGCGCTGATCTCTGAGCCGCCGTACTGGGGGAAGTCGGCCAGCAGGAAGATCAGCAGCGCACCGGTGAGG
>JASFQX010000209.1:0-4705 GCA_050115215.1 Chloroflexota bacterium | reverse complement strand
GCCCGTTCGCGGGAACCGGGGTGCTCTCGACGGCAGGGGCCGAGCGAGACACGGTCGCTGGCGGTGAGCGCCTGGCACTCGCTCCCGGGGAGGGTCTGATCCTCCGTCGCTCCTAGCCCGAACTTCCCCCGGCGTTTCGCCTTGGACTGACCCGTCCCCACGCTCATGGGAGGTCGGTCTTGGGTGTCGAGTGGTCTCCACATGTAGTCAGTAATAGTGTTGACATCCGTGCGGTGATGTGGGTAGGATGGTGCATGCCCAAGGCGAAGACCCAACGGATGCACGTAGTCAAGGTCGTGAGCCGGCAGAAGGGCCGCGAGTACGTGAGTTGGCTGCTGCGCAACAGCTATCGCGAGGGTGGCAAGGTCAAGAAGCAGACGCTGGCCAACCTGAGCCACCTGCCGGAGTCGACGATCGCGCTCATCCGGGGCGCCCTCGCGGGCGAGACGTACGTGCCCGCGTCAGCGGCCCTCGAGGTCGTGCGCAGCCTGCCCCACGGCGCGGTCGCGGCGGTGCTGGGCACGCTGCGCCGGCTCGATCTCGAGCGCCTCATCGAGGCCCGCCCCGGCCGCCAGCGCGACCTCGTGACGGCCATGGTCGTCTCGCGCGTCATCGCCCCGGCCGCCAAGCTCGCCACCGTGCGGGGCTGGTCGGCGAGCACGCTCGGCGACAGCCTCGGTGTGGCCGACGCCGACGAGGACGAGCTCTACGCTGCGCTCGACTGGCTGCTCGAGCGCCAGGCGCGCATCGAGACGGGACTGGCGCGCCGGCACCTCGCCGAGGGGGCCGTCGTCCTCTACGACGTGACCTCCAGCTACGTCACCGGGCGTCGCTGCGAGCTGGCCGCCCACGGCTACAGCCGTGACCACCGGCCCGACCGGCCCCAGGTCGTCTACGGCCTGCTCCTCGATGCCCAGGGCCGGCCCGTCGCGGTCGAGGCCTATCGGGGCGACACCGCCGACCCGGCCACCGTCGAGGACCAGCTCGAGAAGCTGCAGGCCCGCTTCGGGCTGTCGGAGGTCGTGCTCGCCGGTGACCGGGGCATGCTCACGCAGGCCCGCATCGAGCGGCTGAAGGCGCGTGGCGGCATCGCCTGGCTCAGCGCCCTGCGGGCGCCGGCCATCGCGCGCCTCGCGAAGGGTGGCCTCCTCCAGCTCTCGCTCTTCGACGAGACGAACCTCGCCGAGATCGCCAGCCCCGACCATCCCGGCGAGCGGCTCGTCGTCTGCCGCAACCCGGCCCTCGCGACCGAGCGGGCCCGCAAGCGCGAGGCGCTGCTGGCGGCCACCGAGGCCGACCTCGCGCGGGTCGCCGCGAGCGTGGCCGCGGGCCGGCTGCGCCGCGAGGCGGCCATCGGGGTGCGGGTCGGTCGACGGCTCGAGCGCTCCAAGGTGGCCAAGCACTTCGTCCTCGACATCGGCGAGGGTCGCTTCGCCTACCGTCGCGACGAGGAGCGCATCGCCGCCGAGGCGGCCCTCGATGGCCTCTACGTCGTGCGCACGAGCGTGGCGCCCGAGCGGCTCGATGCGGCCGGCGTGGTGACCGCCTACAAGGGCCTCGCCCACGCCGAGCGCGCCTTCCGGGCCTTCAAGCTCGACCTCGGGGTCCGGCCCATCTACCACTACCGCGAGCGGCGCGTCCGCGCCCACCTGCTGCTCTGCCTGTTGGCCGCCTACGTGCGCTGGCACCTCGAGCGCGACCTGGCCCCGCTGCTCTATCGCGACGAGGAGCCACCGGGCCGCACCGACCCGGTGCTGCCCCCGGGGCGCTCGGCCTCGGCCCGTCGCAAGGAGCGCAGCCATCGCACCCCCGAAGGGCTGCCGGTGGGCTCCTTCGACGAGCTGCTCACCGACCTGGCCACGCTGACCCGCAACCGCATCGTGCCCCGTGGGCTCGGCGAGGACGCCGCCTACGAGCAGCTCACCACGCCGACCCCGCTCCAGGCCCGCGCCTTCGAGCTGCTGGGGGTGAACCCCGCGCGGATGTAGTCAGGATCGCACCCCCGATGGACCTCGATCCGTGCTCGGACTCGCCGATCCAGCGCTGGAAGTTCGGGGTAGACGGTAGGCAACCCACGAGTGGCCCGTCCCGTGGGGGCGGGCCAACTCTCGTGCCTCGCCGAGCCGCACGGCCCCCAAGCTGCAGGAGGATGGTGTCGGGCTTGGCGTCGGGCTCGGCGTCGCTGGTCACGCCGCCGGCGCTCAGCGGCCTAGTTGGCGGGGCACGTCGTCGGGTCCGGCGGCGGCTCCTGAGGCTTCGCGAGGAGTCGCTTGACCTTGAAGACCATGTAGCTGTTCTCGAAGGCGAGGGGCTCGACCTTGAGCGTGCCATCCTCCACCACCTCCGCGTAGAACGTGGTTCTTGGCCCCACCAGCCCCGTTTGGGTCGGAACGAGGTAGGCGCCCACCTGTCCCACGTCTCTCTTGCCACCGTTCAGCCACTCGATCTTGCCCGGGCAGTCCTTCGCGGGACACGCAAGGTCGATCGCCGCGGTACCCCCCTCGAAGTCCCCTTCGAGCCTCTGTGGGAACACGTCGCGTGGCGTGGAGGTGCCGGTTCCGGTGGCCACGAGGATCTGGCACCAGTCCGTGGCGAGCTCCTTCGACCTCCAGTCCGCCTGCCACACGAGCTCCACCCGCACCGAGCAATCCTCGCGGACCCAGACGTCGGCCCGAGCGACCGCTGGCGTCAGCTTGCCCTTGGTGCCCTTCATCTTGACGCTCGGGGTGCCGCGGTAGAAACGTGCATCGCACGAGCGATCCGACGCGGTCGAGGCCGTCGGTGGATCAGGTATGGCCGGCTCGCCCATGGGCGGTGAAGATGGGGGCCGCTGGGCCCCACTCTCGTCGTCGGGGTCGATCAGGAAGTAGATGAGAATGGCCGTGACGAACGACGCGGTGAAGTGGTTGGCCCAGAGCTCGTTCGCGAAGAAGTGGATGAGCGGGATCATCCATGGGTAGCTGGTCGTGAACGAGCCCCAACCCTTCTGGTCGTAGTAGCGGTAGACGGGTCTGCCCGACTCCGACGTGCCGACCTCGTACCAGCCGGTCTGCGGGGTCTCGTCGTCGGCGAGCGCCGATGCTGCACCCGTCCAGATTCCCTCTCCCGGGGCGAGGGACCCGACGGCGACCGGCCAGACCGTCACCATCGACACGGTCAGGACGATCGAGCCGAGTACGGCGGCCATCGATCTGCGCATGGCGAGCCCCCTAGCCTACGCGGTCGTCGCCGGGGGACTTGCGGTATCTATCGCTGCGCGACCGGCCTCGGGCTCTATTGTCTACCCCCTGCCAAGGTGGGCCGCTAGCGTGTGTGCTGCTCACCCATGCAATCGGTCACGGCTTGGCTGAGCATCTCCCCGAACGCCTTGAGCCTGGCGCCCACGGCCATCGTCGCCTGGCCGAGCTCGGTCAGCACGTCGGCGTCGAGGTCCTCGAACCCACGCGTGGCGGCGCGGTTGGCGGAGACGATGTCCTCGTTGATGGACCGCCACTCGGCATGCACCGCCTGGTAGCACTCGGTTGGTGGACGGCTGGCGAGCCATGCGACCTCGGACTCGGCCAGGTCGATCTGTTCGTCGAGGACGCTCTCCAGCTCGGCCAGATCGCGTTCGCGTAGCGCCTCGCTGCCCCGCTCGAAGAGTCGGCCATGCTCGTCGCCGACAGCGACTGCGTGGAGCACGTATTCGAGGAACGGTGTGCGCTCCGCGACCGCGGCGGGAGGACTGGACGCAGGGGCACACTCCGCGAGGGGGATGACCCGAACTTCGACTTCCCCGTTGACGACGAGGTCGTTGAGGTCTTCCGGATCGACCGCGGCGGACACCTGGACGCAGAAGAGGTCGCCCGTTTCCTGGGCAGCGACCGGGATCGCCGTCGTCGCCAGCAGGGCGATGATCACCGCCAGGGTCGTGACCGGGACTCTCATTGCACCCCCCTGGACCGCGGCGACATGGGTGAGCCGCGAGTCAGGTTCGCTCGGCCGCTGGGCGCGACTCGTACCCCTTGATTCTGGGCGCTCGGTCAACGAGCACGGCTGCTCGCTGGTGACCGGACCGCCACAAGGCACACGATCAGGCCATCGTGAGCGCGAGGATCGTCCATCAGGCCGATCGACGCCGCCATGGTGTGGCTGATGGGTCAGCCGCCCTCAGGTGATCTCGTCTGCGTCGCGCGAGTGCCAGGTGAACAGCCGCCCTCCCCCGAGGTCGCAGGCGAACACGACAAGAGGCGTCTCGATGACCAGGCCTCGGAGCGGCGAGCCCTCCAGCCCGTGGATGATGACCGCATCCACGTCGCTGCCGTATGGGTGGATCGAAGCCGTGAGCCACGCGCGCTGGTCGGCGTCGACGACGTCCCGCTCGATCGTGGCCTTGGCCTCCGCGATGGCTTCTCCTCGTGTCCCGATCATCCGATCACCTCGTCCAGACTCGCCACCAGTGGCCGCTCCTGCCGCTCCCGCCGCTCCTGACACGAGCGTAGACGCCATCAACCGTGCACGCTGACGGCCTGGCTTCGGTAGCCGAGAGCCGTCTGGCGCTAGACCCGCTGGGCGGGGCGCGGAGGCAGCGTCGGTTGGCGCCTGACATCGTGACTGCGGCCCCAGGGGGTTCAGCCGATGCTCAGGATGGCGCGAGGGGTGGGGACTTCTGCCGCGGTCATCAGTGGGGACCTTCACATAGCCAAGTTCACCTGGGGACGTCTGC
>JASFQX010000208.1:0-4727 GCA_050115215.1 Chloroflexota bacterium | reverse complement strand
AGGAAAACCCTGACGCGCGGACCCTTGACGTCCACCCGCACCTTGTGGGCCCGGCTGCCGACGGTGGCGTCCGCCACCGCCACCACCCTGTGCTGCCGCCAGTTCCCGCTCGTCTTGCCCAGGTAGACGGCGTTGGGCAGGACACCGACGTAGTAACGACCCCTGTCGTTGACGCGGGCGTTGACGTGCACACCGCCCCCGTTGAGCTTGACGGTCGAGGTGAACGAGTAGTCGGTCCACCGGGGCGAGCCCGCCCTGGCCCACGCATGGCCCTTTCCGACGAGCTTCCCCCCAGCGACCTTCCACCCCGGTTCCAGCGCGAAGCCGTGCACGGAACCGCGCTGGAAGTCTGCCCGGAAGGGTTTGGTCGCCGCCGCCGATACCCGCACGGCGCGCACGTCCCTGGTGCCCAGGCCCCTGTTCAACCGGCGCCAGGTCCGGCCCCGGTCGGTGGTCTCGAAGACACCCTCCTCGGCTCCGACCAGGACGTGCCTGCCGTTGCGGGGATCGACCTCGACGGAAGTGATGTGGGCTCCACGCAGGAGCCCATCGGTTCCGTCGGCGGGCGCACCGAAGTCGCGTCCGTCATGCGAGACGATGAGGCCCTTGCCGTAGACGCCCAGCCAGACCGTGTCGGGTCGGGTCGGATCGATGTCCATGGCGTAGTAGCCCTGCACATTGGGATCATCGACGCGGATGCTGGGCGTGAGGAAGTTCCTGGCGCTCCAGGTCCGGCCACCGTCGTCGCTGCGGAGGACGCCGCCGGGATAGGCCGAGGCGTAGAGGCGGTCGCCATCACGCGGGTCGATCTCGATCTGGATGCGATGGACGAAGACGCGCGGGCTGTCGCTGCCGTCCCAGCTGATGCTCCCGTCCGGCGCGACCGTGCCGACGTAGATGCCGGAGCCCTGCGTGCCCGCGTACAGCCGGTCCTGACCGGCGCTGACGCCGGTGACGCTGGTCGTGCCGAGGCCCTCGTTCTCCTGCCGCCAGCTGGCGCCGTCGTCGTCGCTGGCCCAGACCCCGCCGCTGCCGTCGGCCACGTAGAGGTGACCCGGGCGCGCCGCGGGAACTTCCACGCCCTTGGCTTCGCCCCGCGTCTCGAGCAGGAGCCGCCAGCTTTGGCCCCGGTCGCGGCTGCGGTACAGGCCGCAGCTGGCCGCCGGGTCGATGTTGGCATAGGGCTCGGTGCGGCTGAGCACGTCGCGCAGGGGGTCGATGACGTAGCCGGGGATGGGGCCGCAGAGGCTCGAGGCGTAGAGCGTTCGCGGGTCGGCCGGGTCGACATCCACGTCGAGGTAGCCGGTACGAGGCAGGCCCGTCCCGCGGTCGTCAAGCCGCCGCCAGCTGGCGCCGCCGTCCGAGCTGGCGAAGAGTCCGTGGAGGTGAGTGCTCACGTACAGCTGCGACGGGTCGCTCTCGTCGAGCGCGATGTCGAGCACCGCACGCGGCAGGCCCCGGCCGAGGTCGGCTTCGATCTCACCGTCTCGGATGCGGTAGAAGCTGCCGAACATGGCCGCCGGCGGACGGAAGGCAGCCGCGTAGACCACGTCGGGGTCGGCCGGGTGGATCGCCAGGGCCGTGGTCGTGAGGTGGTCCCCGCCGAAGTCGAAGAACTCTTCCCACGTCTCGCCGCCGTCGGTGGAGCGATGGATCCTGGGCGCGGTGCGGTCGCAGGCATAGACCACGTCGGGATCGCCAGGCCAGCTCTCGATGCAGGTAGGTGAGAACGCGTGCTCCTCGTCGAGGGCCGTCCAGGTGCCACCGCTGTCGGTCGAGCGGAAGCTGCCGCCTCCCCAGGTGCCGGCGAAGACGGTGTCCTGCGCGCCCGGCACGACCTCGAGCTGGGAGTGGCCCTGGACGGTGGTGAAGGTCAACGCGGGGTTCAGCTCCGACCAGCGCTCTCCGCGATCGTGGCTGACCCGGATCCCGCCGCGCGGGCCGGTCACGCCGGCATAGAGCGTGTCGTGGTCGGACGGATCGAAGCGCAGCGTGGTGATGCCGGCGGAGTCGTCCACTCGCAGGATCTCGCTCCAGCCCGCGCCGGGGTCGCCATCGCCGGCGTCGGGCCGGTAGCGCCAGACCGAGGCGTGGTCCTCGAACTTCTTGGGCGAGTAGGTGGCGAACAGGACGCGGCTGTCGTCGGGATCGATCTCGATGTCGTAGGCGTAGTCGGGGGAGCCGCTCATGTGCTGCCAGAGCTCGTTATGCCAGCGGGAGATGCCCACGCCCAGGAGCGAGACGTAGAAGCGGCTCGGATCGTCAGGGGCGATCTCGAGGTCGAGCACCTTGGCCGCCCCGAAGTCGCCGGCCATGGGCCTGAAACGGCGCCCGCCATCGTTCGACTCGAACATGGTCGTCATCTCGTCGATGACGATCACGTGCTGGGCGTCGTGCGGGTCGATGCGCAGCTCATCGCCGGAGCTCGTGGGCGAGAACAGCTGCCAGCTCCTGCCGTCGTTGCGTGTGGCGTACGACTCCTGGATGACGTTCCCGGAGGTCATGACCACGTCGGGATCGTCGGGATGGCTGACCACGATGGTCGGAGAGGAGCCCACGATGGTCCCGTCCATCTTGTGCCAGGTCTTCATGCGGTCGGTGGAGCGCACCAGGCCCAGCTCCCACGACTGGCCAGTCACCCCGTAGACGTAGCGCGGCTTCTGGGGGTCGACAAGGAAGCTGTCCAGACCGGACGTCGATCCGGTGATGCCCTTCACCTTGGGCATGGGCACGACCGTCTCCTGCCGTCCTCGGAGCCTCAGCATGTACCCGTCATACGGATGGAGCAGGTAGCGATCGCGTCCGACGTCGACCACGTCGGTGACCGCGTTGACCTGTCGCGTGGAGTCCGTGACCGAGCGCCACGTGCGGCCGCCATCCTTCGATTCGAAGGCCATGGCGGAGACGGGATGGCGGACCTCGTGGAGCACGGGGTCGCCGTAGGTGACGATGACGTGCCGGGGGCGGCGGGGGTCGGTGATGAGATGGGTCGGGATCGCACGATCGGGCGCCGGCGGGTCCACCTGCGTCCATGTCTCGTCGCCAATGTCCCAGCGGAAGAGCCCGCCATCGGAGGCGGCGTCTTCCTCGGCGATGGCACGCACGCCCATGATGATCCCGCCGCGGACGATCGCGATCGGTCCCGGCACCAGGGGGCCGGTCCGCCCGGCACGATCGAGGTCGTCGAAGAGCGAGGCCGGGGGCGAGAGGTCGTCCCAAATCCCGTTCGCTCCGAGCCGTGACACCGACACGAGCCAGGGAGGTCCCGCTTCGGCCGCGGTCACGATGTGCTCGGCATCGGCGGCGACCGCGGAGCAGTGCTCGGGCCGAAGTTGTCTCAGGCCGGCCGGGTCCAGGCGGTGGACGCCGTGGCCGCAAGTGATCAGATGCCCGCTCTGGAGCGCGATCGAGCTGACCCAGCGACCCTCCAGCTCATCGACCGGCGCCCAGCTGTCGCCGCGCGTGGAAGAGGCGTAGAGGTTCGTGTCAGTGAGCGCGTAGAGCGTGTGCACCGGCTCCGTGGTCTGGACCAACTGGCGCACGTGACCCGCGCCGGGCGGGCCGTCCATCGACTGCCATTCGACGTCGGCCACGATGGCCTCAGCAGATGCGGCGACGGCCGGCGTGGCGCCGGCGATGCCGCTGGTGCAGAGACCAATGGTCAAGACGAAGACGACGGCCCTTACCGACCACAGCCACGGTGTCCGCATGACGCTCCCCCTCAGGTGCACGGGTCCGGTTGGCCGGTGGCCCGGCACGTTCCGGGGCGCCCACCAACGCGGACCGTGCTTGTCAGCTCCCGTCGTCCGAAACCGTGCCGCAGCCGCGGAGCACCAGCAAGGGCCGAACGGACCGAGACCCCCTGCTCCGGGGGCAGAGGTCAGGCCTGGGGGAGAAGCTGGTACGGATGCCCGTCCGGCCTGCGGAGGACGCCGAAGTGCCTGCGGTCGAGCGTCACGATGAGGTCGGTCTCGAGGCGATCGGCCAGGGCGGCCACAGAGGCATCCGTTCCCCCTAGCGGAACGTCACCATACTTGGTCACGAGTCGTGCCATGGCTGCCAGGTCATCACGACTCGGTGCTTCGATTTCGAGATCCGCGAGGCCGTCGAGGAACCCGGCCTCGGCGAAAGGTCCCATCCGTCTACCGACGATGTACGTCACCTCGGCCACGACCATTGCCGGTACGACCAGATCGAGCTCCGTGCGGCCAAGCACTTCCAGGCAGCTCAGGTGGTGATCGTCATCGGCGTCCACGGCCGCGTAGAGGGGCCCCGAGTCGACGATCGCGATCAATCGCCCCACTCCTGCTCGAGAACCTCCTCGAATGACGCGGCGGTGTCGTGGTGCCCACTGTGCCCGATGCCGGCGAAACGGAGCTGGCGGCGCTCGCCGCCGGGACGGCCCAGGTAGGCCTCGATGGCTTCTCTCGCGACCTGCGAGACGGGGACGCGGCGTCGCCCGGCTTCTCGCTGCAGACCCGCGGCCACCTCATCGGGGAGGCTGATTGTTGTGCGGTGCATACATACATACTAGCATACCCACCGCTAGCCACCTCAGCCTCCGCGCTCGAGCGTCGAGTCGCCGCGCATCTTCACCTCGCCGAGCGTCGGCTGCCCGAGGTACCGCACATCGGAGCTGCCCGCGAGGTCAACGTCGAGCATGCCGTCGGTTTGGACGGTGGCCTTGCTGGCACCCTCCAGCTTCACCTTGGCGTTGGTCACCGGGA
>JASFQX010000207.1:0-4737 GCA_050115215.1 Chloroflexota bacterium | reverse complement strand
GGAGCTGCCGCGCGCCGATCATTTGGTGGCGGAGATCGCGGGCACGATCTCGCACGCACAGACCGAGGTAGCCCAGGTGTCGGCCCAGATCGAGATGGAGATCGGCCAGCTCGACGAGGAGGAGGCCGAGGTCTTCCGCGAGGACCTGGGCCTCCAGGGCTCGAGCATGGAGCGCGTCATCCGGGCCTCGTATCACCTGCTCGGGCTCATCAGCTTCTTCACCGCCGGCGAGGACGAGACTCGCGCCTGGACCGTCACCCGCGGGTCGTCGGCGGTCGATGCCGCCGGCACCATCCACAGCGATTTCGCGCGCGGCTTCATCCGGGCGGAGGTCATCGGGTGGGAGGAGCTGCTGGAGCTGGGATCGATGGCCGAGGCCAGGCGACAGGGCAAGCTGCGATCGGAAGGCAAGGCCTACGAGGTACAGGACGGTGACGTCATCGAGGTGCTCTTCAACGTCTGAGCCCGACGCGGCGATCGACGCGCGCCGACGGCGCCGGTCCTAGTCGTCGGCGAGGCGATCGTCCTTCACGCGCCTGCCCTCCGGCAGGCCCCAGATCGCGTCGTCGGGCTCGACGTCCACCAGCAGCGTGCGGTAGTCGTCGCGACCGCCTGACGCGCCCGCCTCGTCGACGTCAGCCACGAAGGTGCCGTCCTCGTCGGCGGAGACGTTGACCGCTACCCGCAGCTGCGTGTCGTCGATGACCAGGAAGCCGACCTGGTCGGACAGCTCGGCGGCGATGGCCTCGATGAGCGAGTCGGCCTGGTACTCGTCGATGACCTTCTTGCGCGCCTCGAGCACCAGCTCGAGGAACTCGGCCTCGTCGTACTCGGTCTCGTGCGCCAGCAGCACATCGGCGAAGAGATCGGTATCGCTCTCGTGGAGCTCGTAGAAGTAGTAGGGGGGTGCGTCCCCGTCGCGCGAATTCACGAGGCCGAGTATAGGCTTCTGACCCACGCAGCCGGCCACCGGCGCCGGCGGGAAGCGGGAGCGAGGGACGATGCAGGCACCGGACGTGGTCGTGGTCGGCTCAGCCACCCGTGACCTGAGCGAGCACGACCCACGCGGCTGGATGCTGGGCGGCGGCGTGACCTTCGGGGCACTGGCGCTCGCGCGCTTGGGCCTGCGGACCGGTGTCGTCCTGGGCCTCGACGCCGAGGCCGCGACAGCGCGAGAGCTCGACCTGATCCGCGATGCCGGGGCCGAGATCGTCGAAGTCCCGCTCGCCAATGGCCCCGTCTTCACCAACGTCGAGACCCTGGCCGGACGCATCCAGACCTGCGGCTCGTTGAGCGACGCGGTGCCGGTGGAGGCGCTGCCGGCAGGCTGGGAGGCGGCGCCGGCCTGGGTCTTCGCGCCCATCGCATCCGAGCTTCCCGACGATTGGATCGACGTGCCCGCCGCCGAGGCCTGCGTGGCCTTCGCCTGGCAGGGTATCCTGCGCAACCTCGCTCCCGGTGAACGCGTCACGCCCAAGCAGCCGGGCCCGTCACCGTTCCTGGAGCGAGCCGATGTTCTCGCCTTCAGTCGGCACGACGTGCCCGGCGAGCTGCAGCTCCGGGACCTCGGCGCCTGGCTGGGCGACGAATGCGATGTCCTGCTCACGGCTGGCCTGCTGGGCGGCATGCTCATCCGCTTCCGTGGCGGGCGCATCACGCGGGCACGAGCCTATCCCAGCATCCCCTCGCTCGCGGAGGTCGATCCCACCGGTGCCGGCGACACGATGCTGGCCGGGCTGGTGGCGGCGCGGCTGGTGGCCGGCGATGAGGCCGAGCTGGGCGGTCGCGACGTCTACATGGGCGCCGCTGCATCCAGCCTGCTGGTGGAGGGGCCGGGGATGAACTCGGTGCCTACGTACGCCCAGCTGCTCGCGCGGGTCGATCGTCGAGGCTGACGGACTGCCTCCGGCGCTACGCGCAGCCGGGAGCAGGCCCGGTGGACTCACGCACGACGACCTCCACAGGGATGCGCTTGACAGCCGCTTCCGCCGCCTGGTCTTCGCCGCTGGCGATGAGCTCGAGGAGCGTGCCCACTGCCCAGTAGCCCATGACATCGGTGTGCTGGCGCACGGTCGTCAGCGGCGGGTCCACGTAGGGCGCGAGCTCGATGTCATCGAAGCCGATGACGCTGACCGTCTCCGGCACCCTCCGCAGGAGGGCCTTGGCGCCGCGCATGGCACCTACGGCGGTGAGATCGTTGTAGCAGATGAGCGCGGTGACCTCGGGCCGGGACTCGAGGACCGCTCGAGCGGCTCGTTCGCCACCCTCGACGCTGCCATCTCCGTCGATGATGAGCAGACCCCCGGGATCGAACCCGGCCCGGGCCATGGCCGTGCGGGCACCTTCGACCCGCTCGGCTACCGCGAGGTTGCCCGCCGCCGGCGTGGCGATCAGGGCCAGCTGCCGGTGACCCAGGGCCAGGAGGTGCTCGGCGGCAAGACGGCCGCCCTCATGGTTGTCCGAGAGCACGGCCGGCACCGACTCCGCCGAGGAGATGCTGTTCATGACCACGACCGGACAGGGCCGATCCTCGATCCAGTCGCGGTGCCGTTCTGTCAGGGCGGAGCTGGCGATGAGCAGGCCGTCGACTTGGCGCTCCGCCAGCAGCTCGAGCGACTGGATCTCGCGGTCAGGATCCCGCCGCCCGTCAGCGAGCACGACCGAATAGCCCCGGGCGCGAGCCGCGTCTTCCACTGATCGAACCAGCTGGGGGAAGTACGGGTTCTCGATATCGGTGACGATCAGGCCCAGGGTGCGTGTGAAGCGGAGCTTGAGCGAGCGGGCCACGGCCGATGGCCGGTAGCGCAACTCGCGCGCGGCCACCATCACGCGCTCACGCGTGGTCGGCTCGACCCCGACCGCACCACGCAAGGCGCGACTGACGGTTGCGGTCGAGACGCCGGCCCGAGCCGCCACCTCGCGGATCGTGGCCGGCTTGGACGAGCCGGACGCTCCCGTCATGGCTACCCGGCTGCGACCCCGGCCCCCTCGCCTCCGGCGCCTGTCTTCTCGAGGTCGGCTGCGTATTCCTCGAGCTCGTGGCCGAGCTTGTCGAGCTCGGCGCCGCCGCCCATGAGCTTGAGCAGCTCCTCCTTGGGCAGCTCGTCCTTGTCGAACGTGCCGATCATCTGGCCACGGTCGAGGATGACGAAGCGCTCGCCCACCGGATACGCGTGGTTGACGTTGTGGGTGATGAGGATGATGCCGAGGCCGCGAGCCTGGGCCGCCACCACGTAGCGCAGCACGATGGCGGCCTCCTTGACGCCGAGCGCGGACGTGGGCTCGTCGAGGATCACGACCTTGGCGCCGAAGTGCACGGCGCGGGCGATCGCGACCGACTGGCGCTCGCCGCCGGAGAGCGTGCCCACCGCCTGCGTCGTATCGCGCAGGTCGATGCCCATGTTGTGCATCTCCTCGCGGCTGATGCGATCAGCGGTCGCCGCGTCATAGCGCTTGAACGGCCCCCAGCCCTTGGTTGGTTCATTGCCCAGGAAGAAGTTGCGCGAGACGCTCATCAGCGGGCACATCGCAAGGTCCTGGTAGACCGTTGCGATGCCCCGGTGGAGTGCGTCGCGGGGCGAAGCCAGGTGCACCTCTTGGCCCTCGAGGAGGATCTGGCCGCTGTCGGGAGGGTGGACGCCGGACAGCGTCTTGATGAGCGTGGACTTGCCGGCGCCGTTGTCGCCGAGCAGACAGACCACTTCGCCGGCGCGGACCGTGAGCGAGACGTCCTTGATGGCGATGACGCTACCGAAGTACTTCGTCAACTCGCGCGCCTCGATGAGCGGGGCGTCGGTCTTGACGGCCGTAGGAGCCGTGGTCGCAGCTGTCATGATCGCACTCCGGTGCCGCGCCGCCTGACCTCATTGGAGAGCAGGACGGCGATGAGGAGGACAATGCCGAGGACGGCGAAGTACCAGTCGGACGCCAGGCCCGCGAGCGGGATGCCGACCTTGGTCATGCCGAGGGTCAGGGCGCCGAAGAACGCACCGATCGGTGACCCGTATCCGCCGGTCAGCAGGTTGCCACCGATCACCGAGGCCGCGATGGCCTCGAGCTCCTTCTGCTCACCGCGGAGCACGTCAGCCGAGGCCACGGTGAAGACCTGGATGCAGGCCAGCAGCGCGGCGGAGGCAGCGGTGGCCATGAACAGCGAGATCTTCACGCCCCGGACCGGGACGCCCACGTTGCGCGCAGCGGTGCGGTTACCGCCGGTGCCGAAGATCCAGTTGCCGAACGTCGTCCTGGTCAGCACCCACCAGGCTATCGCGGTCACCAGTACCCACCAGAAGATCGCTGCCGGGAGCTGGTAGTCACCGATGATCAGGTCACCCGCGAAGAACTGGACGAGCGCGTCACCTTCGGTGATATCGCGCAGGCCACCGACCTGCGTGCGCCCGGTGATGAGTCGCGTGACACCGATCGTCGCACCGCGCAAGAGGAACAGCATCGCGAGCGTGACGATGAACGACGGCAGGCCGGTGCGGGTCACGACCCAGCCGTTGAAGAAGCCGACCAGCAGGGCGAAGCCGAACGCAGCGAGGATGGCCATCCACGGGTCGAGGGCGAACTCGGTCATGCCCAGCGCCAGGACCATGCCCGAAGCTCCGATCATCGAGCCCACCGAGAGGTCGAACTCACCGGCGATCATGAGCAGGCTGACCGCGGCAGCGAGGATACCGACCTGCGCGGCGACCTCGAGCCAGTTGCTGATGCCGCGTGGTGTCAGGAAACCGT
>JASFQX010000206.1:0-4744 GCA_050115215.1 Chloroflexota bacterium | reverse complement strand
CCGTCGGCCGAGCGCGCGGAGAGCGACCATCTGCCCTCCGACAGGCCGGTCGGGAACGTGACCTGATCGCGGAAGGCACCGGAACCGTTCGTGGCCACCGTGGCCAGGGTGACCAGGCCCGCCGAGGTCACCAGCTCCAGCACGACCGTCATGTCCCGGGGGAAGTCGCGCCCGGTCACCTCTACCGTATCGCCGGGTCCAGCGATCTGGGGGGCCATCGAGACCGTCGCCGGCCGGCCCGCCTGGGCGGCGGCGACTGCGGAGATCCCAAGGTTGGCCACCAGCGACAGTGCGAGCGCGGGCAGGAGCAGGCCCGAAAGTCTTTCGCGCATGGCTCGAGCGTAGATCAGGCGGATTCGCGCGGCATCCACCACCGATACCATGGCCCTTTGGCCGATGGTCCGGGGTGGAGGAGGCCAGAGCAGCCGGCGAGGGAGGCCCGCTGGCGGGGCCTCCCTCGCATGCAGCCGACGGAGGTGGGTGTCAGCCGTCGATCAGCGTGATGCGCCCGTCGCCGAGCTCCTCCGCGTAGGCCGGGTCGTCGGCGCCGATGACGGGCACGCCATCCTCGCCGGCGGGGAAGCTCTCGAGATACTCACGGAACGCGCGCTCGTAGGTGATCTGCGCGTCGTCATCCGCGCGCAGCGTCACGTTCTCGGCCGCAGCGAAGGCCTCGTAGCCATCGCCGCCGCCGGCGGTGAACGAGTTGGTGATGACGTCCACCGGTCCGACGGAGGTGTCCACGACCCCCTCGGCGTCGACCACGGTGACGGTCGTGCCGTCTCCGGCATCGATGACCGCGTCGCGCAGGGCTACGCTCTCACCGGTGTAGTCGCAGGTGTAGCTGACGCCAGACGCCTGCATGAAGCCGCCGCCGCCGCGATTCTCGCAGGCGATCTGCAGCGTGGCCGCGAAGTCCTCGGCGCTGAGGTCCTGGACCACGACCACGTAGTTGAGGAACGGCAGCACGTCGATCGTGTTGAGGCGCGTGATGGCGTCACCAGCTGTCCCGCCGACCGGCAGCACGGGGCCGGCGTTCTGGCGGATGCCGCCGCCGTTCTGGAGGGTCACCACCAGGTTGTCGGCGCTGCGCGGCTCCAGGCCCACGTTGCCGGCGTAGGCGTCGTATGAGGCGGTGAAGGCGTCGGCGATGATCGTGCCACCGTTGGTCTGGCTGGCGCGCACGCCAGGCGAGAACACGCCTTCCTCGGCGCTGTACTGGCCGCGGTCAACGTTGAGCACGACCTCGGAGATGGCGACGGGCGTGGCGGCCAGCTCGTCGAGGCAGTCACCCACGGGCGCGAGCACCGTCTCGACGATGCCGGGATCGCCCTCGACCGCATCGGTCACGCCCAGCTCATCGAGCAGCCCCGTCTCGGTCTGCTCGAGGGGGATGACCCGGCGCGGGTAGCTGGATTCGGCCACGACGCCGGTGAGGTTGCCCTCCGCATCGAAGGTCGCGTCCAGCCGCCCGACGTACTTGTAGTTGCCGGCCGTGGTCACGATGGGGACCTCGTTGCCATCGGCGTCGGTCACGTACTGCGGGTAGGTGCCGTAGATGTCCTCGGGATCCTCGCCCGGGAGCAGCTGGGCCTCGTCGTTGACCAGCAGCTCGTCGCCGCCGCCGGCGACCGCGATGTCGATGCCCGACAGCTGGGCCAGCGCCTCGCTGTCGGCGTCGATGCCCTGGAGGTGGCTCACGAAGATGATCTTGTCCACGCCCGCCGCGGTGAGCGCGTCGACACCGGCCTGGATGGCCGGGACGGCCTCGCTCACGGCGACGTCACGGGGGGAGCTGATGATGGGCAGGCGGTCGTAGGTAGCGCTGACCACGCCGAACTGCTCGCCGGTCTCCTCGTCGGTGACGATGACGGTCCCGCCGATGACGCGACCGTCGGCAACCGGTGTCTCGATGAGCCCGTCCTCGTCGATCCAGTCGGCGAAGGCGGCCTCCCCGCTGAAGTCGAGGTTGGCCGAGATGAAGGGCTGGTCGAGTGCCATCTCCTCGCTGCCGAAGGCGGCGATGTAGCGAGCCAGGAAGTCCGGGCCGTAGTCGAACTCGTGGTTGCCGAAGATATGGACGTCGTAGGGGATCTGCGACTGCGCGATGGCGTCGTAGACCGGGGCCGTGGACTCCGCATCTTCGGGGCTGCTGCAGGCCAGCACGGCCGAGGCCAGGAATGAGTCGCCGGCGTAGACGTTGACCACGCTGTTGCCGGCGCTGCGGGCGTCGGTGATCTCTCGCTCGGTGACAGCCTTGAAGGCAGGCGCGCCGCCGACCTCTAGCGTCACGTCCTCAGCGACACCGTAGCCCAGCGGGGCCAGCGACGACTCGCCGTCGTTGTTGTGGAGCAGCGTCAGGGTGACGCCGTCGTCCTGTGCCGCCACGGCGGCGGACAGGGGGATCGTCGCGGCCAGGGCCAGGGCGGTCGCCGCGGCGCCGATCCGGGTTCGCATCGATCTATGCCTCCTCTTGCTTGGGGAACGCAGCCCGAGCCCACGAACGCACCCGGAGCGCCCCACGAACCTGATGGTAACCCTTGGTTCATGCCCGCGAGACTGCGATGCCGCCCGGGTGCAGGGTCGACGGGTGTGACCGAGTGCACCGCTGTTCATCGCACCGTACTTGTCCGAACGGTCGCCGCACTGGAGAATCGATGATTGGCCACGCTGTTGCGAGCAGAGGTACTCGGTCCTACTCCGAGCCCTACCGAATGGACACTGGCACAGCCCGCGTGGCCCCACCCCACAGGTGCCCTCCAGCTAAGCCCGGGCCACGAGCGGGCGAAGGCCGGGCGAAGCGAACGTCCGCACCATCTTCCGCGTGACGAGCCCCAGCCCCGACCCCGTGGCAGCCCGACTCGCGAAGCTGGCCGACGACCAGCAGGCGGCTGCGACCGCTCCTCCTGGCCCGGTGCTGTGCGTGGCGCCCGCCGGCTCGGGCAAGACCACCACCGTCGTGGCCCGGCTGGCCTGGCGCGTCGCGCATGGGGCCAAGCCGGCCACGGTCTGCGCGCTGACCTTCAACCGGGCCGCGGCCGAGGAGCTCCAGGAGCGTGCCGACGCGGCGCTGGCGGAGCTGGACCACCCCCCGGGGGCCGTGCGTGTGCGCACCTTCCATGCCCTGGGTCGCGAGATCCTCGCCGAGGGCGGGGTCGACGTCACGCGCATCGCGGATCGTGCAGACGTCCTTCGCACGCTCGCCGACGGTCCGCTGCCGCCGGCCCAGCTGCGGCAGCTGGACGACGCCTTCACGCGGCTGAAGCTGGACCCGGAGCGGGGACCCGGCCCGACCGACCACCAGACCCACGCCGCCTTTGCGGCCTACCAGGAGCGCCTGCGCCAGAGCGGCTCGATCGATCTCGACGACCTCGTGGCCCTGGCCAGGCCGGCGCTCCGACGGGACCCGGCGCTGCTGGCGCGCTGGCAGACGCGGACGGCCGTGCTCTTCGTGGACGAGGCCCAGGACCTCGACCGTGCGCAGCTCGACCTGGCGCTGCTGCTGGCCGGCGAGCGTCGCGACATCTTCCTGGTGGGCGATGACGACCAGACCATCTACGCCTGGCGCCTGGCCGACGTGCGGCGTGTGCTGGGCCTGGCGGCGAGGCTGCCCGGCCTGCGCCGGGTCGACCTGCAGACCAACCACCGCTGCGCGCCGGAGGTCGTGCGCCGGGCGGCCCGGCTCGTGGAGCACAACCGCGAGCGCTTCGACAAGAGGATCCTGCCCTCGACGCACACCAGCGGCGAGGTTCGCCTGCTGGCCGACCCCGGCGACGAGGTGGCGCGGGCCCGGCGGCTGCTCCGGACGTGGACTCGCCAGCAGCCCGATGAGCGCCATGCCGTGCTCGCGCGCACCAATCGCGAGTTGATCCCCTACGCCGCGGTGGCGCTCGAGCTGGGCCTGCCCTACCGCGTCGAGGACGACGGGCTGCTGCTCAACGACGAGGCGGCGGCCCGCCTCCTCGACGCCTGCGACCCGGGGCTGCCGCCGCTGCCGGCGATCTCGCTGGCCGCTCGCGGTCAGCGGTTGCCGGCAGCGCTCCAGGCCGCGCTCCTGTCATGGGCGGCGCCCTATGAATCGCTCGCGCGCGTGCGCGAAGCGCTGGCGGAGCTTCGGGCACGACGCGAGCGGCTCCGGCAGGACGACGCCCGGCTGACGCTGGCCACGATCCACGGCACCAAGGGCCTCGAGTGGGACCATGTCGCCTGCGTGGGCCATGACGAGGGCGTGTTCCCCTCCGGTCGTGCCCTGCGGGAGGCGGACGAGCCCGCACGCGTGCTGGAGGAGGAGCGGCGGCTGGCCTACGTCGGCTGGACCCGTGCCCGCAAGACGCTGACCATCGTCTACGACCCCGGCGCGCCTTCGACGTTCGTGCTGGAGGCCTTCGATCCCGACGAGCTGGCCTGAATGCGGCGCAGCCTCAGGGAGTCCCGGCCGCCGTTCGTCAACCGTCGTAGCCGGCTGCGGCGAAGTAGGCGTGGACCGACTCGATGAACGCTCGGCGTGCCGCGTAGAACTCCTGCTGACTCTGTTCCCACGTCTCGGTCTTGCGGTACTCGTGGCGTGGCTTCCCCTGCGCGGCGTTGCCCATGTTCACGACCGACGTGACCAGTGTGTTCGCGGCGATGACGATCGCTTCGTCTCGTGTCAGTACCTCGATCTCGGCCTGCTTGCGCCACAGGTCCACCGGCGCCTCGATGTCGATCGGCTCCGGGTCGGCCGTGCCATCCACCTTCGTCTCGC
>JASFQX010000205.1:0-4762 GCA_050115215.1 Chloroflexota bacterium | reverse complement strand
CCGACGCTGGAGGTCGTCTGGCTTCCTGATCCCGGCCTGGCCCGAGGTGACGAGGGTCCGCGGTGTCGACCCCGGCGACGGACGGCGGGCCTGCGCGGCGAAGGCTGTAGCGAACCCGAGCGCACACCTCCGTGCGCCCCTCCCTGTGCCCTGACGACGGGGAGCCCGCGGCCTTGGCGCCTGCGGCTCTGGAGCGAGCCTGCGCTCTGACGCCGCTCCTACCAGGGCTCACCTTCACTGGCATCGTGATCCTCGGGGCGCAGTTCGCGATCGGCCAGGCGGCCGCGAGCGGGCGCCGGCTCCGTCACCGCGGGCGGATCGGCCAGGGGCACGTGCCGGGCCGGGACGGCCGCGTCAGGCACCTCGACCAGGATGGCACGCATGGTGGTGCCGTCGGTCCAGGCACCGTGAGCCACGCCGGGCGGCCACTCGACCGCCTCGCCGTGATTGACGACCGTGCGTTCCTCGCCCACCTGCACCCAGCCGCCGCCGGCGACCACGATGAACAGGCCGTGGTCCGGGCTCGTCTGCGGCGCGACGAGCGCGCGCGAGGAGAAGGCCAGCTCGGTGATGCGAGCGCGCGGATCGTTCCAGATGACCTGGTCAGCCAGACCGCGCGTGCCGCTGGGTGGCCGGGAGCGGCGGAAGCCGGGCCCGAAGCGGAAGACCTCCACGCTCGTACCGCTACCGCGTCAGCGCTTCTTCTTTTTGGACCTGGACTTCGAGCGCGAGCGGCCCTTGGGCTTCGAGCGGATGGTCGATTCGGAGGTCGCGTAGCGTTTCTGGGCCAGGTACTGCTCCCGCCGCAGGATCGAGTTGTAGGCCATGATCAGGGGCGGGAAACGGTAGAAGCGGATCCAGAGCATGGTGCCGATGCCGACGATGAGGGTGCCCAACACGAAGACGAAGTAGAAGCTGAAGATGGAGTAGACGAGCAGCAGGCCGAAGACCGCGAGGCCGGTCCAGAACAGCCACTCGTGCATGTTGACCAGCGGCGGATGCTGCTTCAGGCGCCGGGTCATGACGTTGTAGAGCACGACCGTGCCCACGAGGAAGACGAGCGCAGCCAGGGTGATGGGGTAGAACAGATCCTGGAAGTTGTCCGGGTTGAACCCGCCCTCGAGGAACAGCGCGTCGAGGATGTTGTCCGCTCTCACGGACCGAGGGTAGCAAGACCCCGCGGGCCGCGCAGGGCGTCGGGGCTCGACGCCGATATACTCGGATTCCCGCGCTGAGCGCCACAAGCTCGCGCGCAACCGAGAGGGAGGTAGGGGCCGAGTGCGAGCGTTGCTCTCGGTCGCAGACCGTGCCGGCGTCGCCGATCTGGCGCGAGGACTGCTCGACCAGGGGATCGAGGTCTATGCCACCGTCGGCACGCGCGCCGAGCTGGCTGCGGCCGGCGTGGAGGTCTCCGCGGTGACCGAGCTGACCGACGGCGCCTCGCTCATCAGTGGCCAGGTCAAGACCTACTGCCCGCAGGTCTATGCCGGCATCCTCGCCCGCCGACACGTGCCCGAGGACATGGCCGACCTCGAGCAGCACGGGCTACCTGCCTTCGACATCGTGGTCGTGTCCATCCGCCCCTTCTCACCCCAGCTGGGCCGGCGCATGATCGCCCTCGACGAAGCGGTGGAGATGATCGATGTCGGTGGCCTCTCGCTGCTGGCCGCCGCCGCCCGCAACTTCGGTGGCGTGGCCGCCGTGTGCGACCCCGACGACTACGACCTGCTCCTCGATGAGATCGGGCGGCACGGGGCCGTCTCGGCTGATGTCCGCCAGCGTCTCGCGGCCAAGGCCTTCGCCGCCCTGGCCGCCTATCAGGGCGAGGTCGCGGCCTACCTCCAGCACATCGGCGGAGACCGCTTCCCCGAGCAGCTGAGCATCGTGCTGCGCAAGGCTCGAGACCTGCCCTACGGCGAGAACCCGCAGCAACGCGGGGCCTTCTATCGGGAGACCACGCACCGTACCCGCTCGCTCGCGGATGCCGAGCAGATCCAGGGCCCCGAGCCCACCTTCAACGACCTCATCGACCTCGATGCGGCCAATCGCATGGTCAGCGACTTCGCCGCGCCCACGTGCGCCATCGCCAAGCAGCGCACGCCCGTGGGCCTGGCTTCACACGACGACGGTCGCGAGGCTTACCGGCGGGCGCTGGCGGGCGATCCGGTCACGGCCTATGGTGCCGTCGTCGGGTTCAACCGCGAGATCGACGAGGCCATGGCCCGGGAGCTCGTGCTGAACCCCTTCGAGGGGGTCGTCGCCCCGGCCTACACCGAGGGCGCCAAGGCGCTGCTCTCCGGACGACCCGAGCTGGCCGCGCTCAAGGTGCCCCGGCGGTCACCCGAGGGCCTCGATGACTACGGCATCGCCGAGCTGGACTTCCAGCGCATCGAGGGGGGCCTGCTGGTGGAGACGAAGGACGGCCTGGACATCGACCACAGCCAGCTCAACGTCGTCACCCGCCGAAGGCCCACGCTGGAGGAGCTGACCGACCTCATGTTCGCCTGGCGGGCCGTGCGCCACGTCACCAGCCTGGCGGTGGTGGTGGCCAAGGGCGCGCAGCTCGTCGGGGTCGGCGCCGGCCAGCCAAGCAGGCTGACGGCCACCGAGATCGCGCTCCATCGCGCCGCCAGCCGGGCGCAGCGAGCCGTACTGGCCTCCGACGCCTACTTCCCCTTCGCCGACGCCATCGCCCTGGCCGCCGAACGCGGCGTGTCCGCCGTCATCCAGCCCGGAGGCTCGATCCGCGACGAGATGGCCATCGAGATCGCCGATCGCCACCACCTGGCCATGGTCTTCACCGGCCGCCGCCATTTCCGTCACTAGGTCAGCCGAATGTGCGCCAGCGACCAGCGCTGGCGTCCCACTCCCCGACGACGGTCACGGCAGCCGGCCCTTCGGCCGCTTCCGCGCGAGCGCGCGCTGCCGCCACGCTGAGGTCCCAGCCGGGCGGCACCAGGTCGGGGGCGAGGTCGGCCAGCGGGGCCAGCACGAACAGTCGTTCGGCGGCGGACGGATGCGGCACCTCCAGCCACTGCCGGCCCGTCCGAGCGGGGTCGTCGCTGCGCGCCGCCGGCGGGCGCTCCACCCGCAGCCTGGCCTCACCGAAGAGCAGCAGGTCCAGGTCGATCTCGCGCGGCCCCCACCGCTGCCGCGACACACGGCCCAGCTCTCGCTCCAGGTCCTTGAGCGCGACGAGCAGGTCAGTGGCGCCGGCCTCGGGCGTCTCACCGGCGGGCACGCGCAGCGCCGCGACGGCGTTGAGGAAATCGCCCTGCGCCACCGGGCCGACCGGTCGGGTGCGATACAGCCGGGACACGCCGGTCACGGCCGTGCCGGGCTGGGCGGCCAGTCTCGCCACCGCCCGCTCCAGCGAGCGGCGAGGCTGGCCGACGTTGGCCCCGAGGCCGATCCAGGCAGACACGCCACGGTCCATCCACGCAGTGTCGCATGAAGGAGCGGCCGGCTGCGGTAACATCCACCCGCGCTCACTGGTATCTGCGTAGCGTCGCTTCGGGCTGGCGACACACGTCTGTCCGCGCGACACAAGAGGAACCGTATTGACCGCTCCGCTCTGGTACGTGCTCGGCTTCGTGTTCGCGGGCTTCAGCTTCGTATTCCTGACGATCGGTCTCTCCTGGTTCATCTCGCACCGGCACAAGGGTGACGAGCACAAGGGCCTGCCGTACGAGTCCGGCATCGACACCTATGGCGATACCCGTGGCCGCTTCGGGCTCTCGTTCTACCTCTACGCGCTGCTGTTCGTGGCCTTCGATATCGAGGTCGTGTTCATCGCGCTGTGGGCCCTGGCCTTCGATGACATCCTCATGGGCGGCTTCCTGGGCATGCTCGTCTTCGTGGGCATCATGGAGCTGTCGGTGCTGTACGCGGCCAAGAAAGGACTGCTGACGTGGAAGTGAAGCGGGGCCGGCGGCAGTCCAGCGGCGAGGCCGTGACCAGCAGCGCGCGCTCGCCTGGCACGATCGTCCTGCCCAACACGACCTGGGCCCCGGCCGACCCGGAGGCCTATCAGACCCAGCCGGTCGCCATCGACCACCTCAAGGAGCTCGAGTTCGCAGACAAGGGCGACAACGGACGCTGGGGGGCGCTCGACGTGGTGCCCACCACCGCCGACCAGCTGCTCGACTACCTGCGCGCCAATAGCCTCTGGCCGCTGCTCTCCGGCCTGGCCTGCTGCGCCATGGAGATGATGTCAGCCGCCACGGTGGTCAACGACATGGACCGCTTCAACATGTTCCCCTTCCGTGCCAGCCCGCGACAGGCGGACGTGCTCATCGTGGCCGGAACCCTGACGACCAAGATGGCCGGCCCGCTCATCCGCCTGTGGGAGCAGATGCCCGAGCCCAAGTGGTGCGTGGCCATGGGTGACTGCACCTGCTCGGGGGGCCGCTACAAGCGCTCCTATGCGACCGTCGAGGGCATCGACCGCATCATGCCCGTGGACGTCTACGTTCCCGGCTGTCCCCCGCGCCCCGAGGGTCTCATCTACGGCATGCTCAAGCTGCAGCAGCTGGTGCTCGAGCGACGGGGCCAGTGGCCGGAGCGCAAGGTCGGCCCGAGCGTGCCCGACGGGGTCTAGCGACAGAGGAGGACGACCACGGACACGCGCATGCTGGCCATGATCGACGAGCGCCTCGGCGATCGTGTGGTCGTGCCTGCGGAGGTCATGGGCGACACCATCGAGATCGTCGTCCGGCCGCGCGAGCTGACCGACGTCCTGCGCACCCTGCGCGAGGACGGC
>JASFQX010000204.1:0-4763 GCA_050115215.1 Chloroflexota bacterium | reverse complement strand
GGTGTTTCGGTAGCGCTCGACGAAGGACGCTTCGCGGCGTCGAGTGGTCTTCGTGTTGAGGATGCGCGTCACTCGCCACATGTCCTGGTCACGGATCATTCGTCCGAGCGATCGAGGCAGCTTGGCTGCTTGCATGGATGGTTCGTGGAGGACCTGCATGGCTTCGGGCTCCTGCTGGCGATGTGCCGTCTGATCGGTGTCGTGGCGGCGGCCTCCTTTGGTGACCTCTCCGTCAGTTGCCCCATTCGTACCAACCAGCCACCGTCCTGGCTAGGCCCACCAACTGCCCCGCACTAGCGTGAACCGACAAATCGATAGGACTATCGACCGCTCGGGTGGTACGGAACGGCTAGAACCGAGGCGCGACCGAACGTGGGCGGCGCCGCCGTCCCCTCAGGCGTGCGCCGGCACGTCCAGCAGGCGGCGACCGGCGATCTGAGCGAGCCGTTGCGTCAGGGCAGCAGCTCCAGGAGCCTTGCCGTGAGCTCGTCGCTGAGCTCGAGCAGGAACAGCCGGTCGCCGCGGGCGTGGACGTGACCCACGGTCTCGCCGTCGACGACCAGCTCTGTGGCCTCGTGACCGCTCAACACGACGTCGACGGCATCGAACTCCTCCGCGCCGCTCGCCTCGCGTGCCCACTCGATGACCACCGCAGGCAGGGTCGTGGCGTCGGCACCGTCGAAGCGGAACGCGAGGTAGCTGCCGAGCCGATCACCGCTCTCCGCGTCCTCGCCGCTGGCTGCCACGAACGTCATGTCCTCGAACGTGGAGCCGCTGGCGTCGAGGAGAGACTCGAAGAGGCCCAGCTCGGCTTCGCTCGCCTCGTCGCGGATCTCGGTGCCTGCCCACTCAAGGTAGACATCCCAGTCCACGCCCGCGATGGCCGGTGGGTTCAGGGAGTCCGCCGCGACCGGTTCCGACCCGGGCGCACCGACCAGCTTGGGCACGAGCGATTCGCCCACGGCGAGGGTGTAGTCGACCGCGTCGGTGTCACCGGCCTCGGCCGAGCCGGCGATGCTCGTCTCCACCGTCAGGATCCCGTCGTCGAGGCCGACCACCAGCGAGACCATCTCGGGGTCGCTGGCATCGATGTATCCGGGCTGCCCGGCGATGTCGACGTCGACGATACCGGAGGCATCGGTGCGCACGGTCTCGCGCATCTCGGCGAAGGTCTCGTCGAACAGGAGTGCCGTGCTGTAGAAGAGGACCGAGTGCGGACCCACCTGCTCGGGTGCCGAATCGTAAACGCAGAACTCGGCGCTCTCCAACATCGGCTCGCCATAGCGCAGGGCGCTGAGCGCATGGAGCTCCTCAAGGGGGAGTAGTTCACAGAAGGAGTCACTGGCTTCGGCATCGGCCGCGAGCGAGGACCCCCCGGCGGGCACGACCAGGAGTGCGGTTGCGAGGACGGCCACGGGCAGGCGGCGCAGGCTGGTTACTGGCATCTCGTTCTCCTGTATGGGGATTCGGGGAATCGCGCGGCGAGCAAGTCGGGGCCGGCCTCGGGACCGGCCATGATCCTGGTGGGGCGGATGTCGATGGACTGTCTCCCTTCGCCTGGCTCCGCTTCCCGGCAGTATCCCACTCCCCTTCCGGGCCCGTCCCAGGTCTCGCCCTCGGCAACGGGGACAGACGGCGCGGAGGGCCTGAAGGCAGGCCCCTTGTGTCGGCACGGGCCAGGGGCGGCGGGGTCCAACCCTCAGCGCCTTGGAAACTCCGCGTTGGTAGACTGCCGGCACTCGCGGCCCATAGCGGCGCTGCTGCCGTCGAGGGGTGTGATCATGACGAGATGGGAGGGGCATCATGATCCAGTGGCAGAAGAGCAACGACGCACTGGGAACGGCCAATCGTGGGGTGCCCTGCGAATCAGGGTTGTGCACGTCCTGCCGGTCTGACTGCAAGGGCAAGTGCGAGGTGTGGCTGTCGTCCCTCGTCGGCCGCAAGCTGCTCTACCCGCGCGACTTCCCCCTGACCACAGCCGGTTCGGCCAACGTGACATCGTTGGGCGTCGGCTATCACGCCTTGCGCATCCAGGGCTACGCCCACGGTGCCCGCGGGCTCAACGAGGGACTCACCAGCGATCCCGACGATTCGGTGTTCCCGAACGTGAACGTCGAGACGTCGTTCGGCGGCCAGGTCAAGGCCACGTGCCGGATGCCGATCATGACCGGCGCCCTTGGCTCGACCTTCATCGCCGCACACTACTGGGACTCCTTTGCCGTAGGAGCAGCCATCTGCGGTATCCCGATCGTGGTCGGCGAGAACGTGGTGGGCGTCGACCGTGAGGCCACCATCGAGGGAGGTCGCGTCACGTCCGCACCCGAGCTGGATCGACGCCTCGACACGTACCTTCGCTACTTCGATGGCTACGGCGCGATCATCGTCCAGATGAACGTCGAGGACACGCGCCTGGGTGTGGCCGAGTACCTCGCCTCGAAGTACGGCGACCAGATCGTCCTCGAGCTCAAGTGGGGACAGGGCGCCAAGACCATCGGCGGCGAGATCCAGGTCAAGACGCTCGAGTATGCGCAGTTCCTGAAGGACCGCCACTACATGGTCGACCCCGACCCGACCGATCCGACCGTCCAGGAGGCATACCGGAACCGGGCGGTCACCTCCTTCGCGCGCCACAGTCGGCTTGGTGCCACGAACCTCGAGAGCCCGGCGCAAGTTCGAGAGGACTTCATGAGCGCAGTGGCCCATCTGCGCTCGTTGGGCTTCAAGCGGATCTCGCTCAAGACCGGGGCCCATGGCATGGAAGCCCTGGCCATGTCGATCCGCCTGGCTGCCGACGCGGAGCTCGACCTGCTGACGATCGACGGAGCCGGTGGCGGCACCGGCATGAGTCCCTGGAACATGATGGATCACTGGGGCGTGCCCAGCCTCCCGCTGCACGCCAAGGCTCACGAGTACTGCGCCATGCTCGAAGGGCAGGGTGTGCCCGCGCCCGACCTCGCGTTCGGCGGTGGGTTCGCGCGTGAGGATCACATCTTCAAGGCTCTCGCGCTCGGCGCGCCCTACACCAAGCTCGTGTGCATGGGACGTGCGCCCATGATTCCCGGCTTCCTTGGCAGCAACATCCAGGGTGTGTTCCAGGACGACAGGCGCGAGCAGCTGCACGGGCACTGGGAAGAGCTGCCAGCCACCGTGAAGGCGGTCGGCACCTACCCCGAGGAGGTCTTCGCGGGCTGGGAAGCCGTGAAGTCCAGGGTCGGCGCCGACGCGATGAATGAGATTCCCTTCGGCGCGGTGGCCATGTATGGCTACGTGGACAAGCTTGCCTGCGGTCTCCAGCAGTTCATGGCGGGCGCGCGCAAGTTCTCGCTGCCCGAGATCCATCGCGCAGACCTGATGGCGGCCAATCGGGAGACAGCGGCCGAGACCGGCATCCCCTTCATGACCGATGCCCAGGACCAGAGGGCGGTCGAGATCCTGGGGGGCACGTTCTAGCCCCCGTCAGTCGAACGCGGGCCGGCAGGGACAGGGATCTCTTGGGAGCGCCCCTCGTGTCAGGTGGTCGATGACCAGCGCGCCATGACCTCATCGACGAGATCAGGTACCTCGTCTCGTGCCCGATCACGCTCCAATCGATCCATGAGGTGGTCATCGTAGGGCGTGCCCGAATGGCGGATGTGGGCACGCACCGCGAGGCCGATGGCGTGGCCAGACAGCGCCTTCCCGGCAGCCGACCGACCGACCCGTCCGCTGGCGCGCTCACAGGCTCGCCTGGGTTACTCGACAGGTGGTTCGGGCACCGGCGGCATCGTGGGCAGGTCGCCGGGGAAGACGATGCCGTAGTAGTCGACGACGCCGTCGTAGGCGACGGTGCCGCGCGGATCGTCGATGTACAACAGAGCCGAGAGGCCCTCATAGGCACCGGTGCCGCGCAGGAGGACGGTCTGGCGCAAGATGAAGTCCCTGTCGCGGTAGCCCTGGCCGGACCCGAGCCAGGACCCGAACTCGTTGTCGATGCGAGCCGAAACTGACCAGACTCGATCGCGCAAGCCGCGGAAGTCCACGTTACGGACGAACTCGAGCCGCCCGTTCAGGCGCGGATCACTCATGCCAGTGATATCCCCTCCCCGGAGGTCGCCTTCGACCGAGACCCTGCCTTCTACCGTCACCTCTCGTCCACGCCGCAACTCCTCACAGCAGAACTCCGCCCCGGTGAATGCGGCGGCCTTGCGAGACACGGCTTCCGCGTCCGCATCCACGTTGTCCTGTGCCAGCACCGCGCCACCTATCGCGCCGAGCAGCCCGAGGACGACCATCCCGGCCAGCCAGAGCCGTAACGTACGCATGACATATCCCCTTCTCGCTCTGCGGGCCGGTTCCGCCAGTGGCTCGGCGCGGTCCAGGCGGCCATAGTCATGGGCCGCGTCTCGGTGCCTCCCGCGCGCTAGACAGTCCTACGCCCCAGTCAACGGCTGCTCACCTATACATCAACGGACCGCAGCCATGGGCGTGGCACGGAAATTCGAAGAAGACGATCACATGATCACTGCCCGCCAGTGCCGCCATCCGCTGACGTGTACGGCCACGTGACGCCAGCCACGACACGCCGCTCGGCCGACAGGATGCGTGACATCCTCGGCGGCTGACAGAGGTCCGGTCCCCGTAGACGCCCGGCAGATAATCCGTCGTAGCGGGAGGCTGCGAGACGCGGCCCGTGTACGTTGGCCGCCTGGACCGCGCTGAGCCACTGGCGAACCCGGCCCGCCGCATGAAGGGTGGATGTCATGGCAGGCGACGGCGTGTTCATC
>JASFQX010000203.1:0-4764 GCA_050115215.1 Chloroflexota bacterium | reverse complement strand
TGCATCGGGCCCCCACGACAGCGGCATCCGATGAGGCGGAACAGCCTGCCGAGTGACCCCCTCGCGCCGCCTCGGCTGCCTGCGCCATGGCGGCGACGACCAGACCAAACCCGCCATTCATGGCGATTCCGGAAGGGCTTGCTCGGTCTGGATCTCCTCGCCTTGGGCCCGAGAGCTATCAGCCCGCGGTGATCGAAGATAGCTCCGCTAGCTGGCGGGTCAACTCATCGAGCGCCTCGCGCTGGGTGCCACCAGCCCCTTCGACCTCATCACCGCCAGGGCCCTGAGCCTGCACCCGCCACGCAGCCCGAGTGGCGTCCTCGACCGGCCTTCTGATGACCCAGCCCTCCGGAAGCGTGTCTCGCAGGGTGTCCCATTCCTCGACGAGGTCGCCCTTGATGCGTACGACCCGGTCGACCACCGGGATGATGAAGACCAGGTATCGCGCGCTCCGGCCTGCGTAGCCCCTGATGGAGACAGCGCTGGTCTTGCCAAGCCGGTAGACGACAAGACGCTCGCCGGGTGGCACGATCCGGATGGACAGGGCCACGAACGCGACGACGATGACGGACACCACGATGACTGTGAGCGTGTCGGTCGAGTCCATGGACACCTCCCCAGCGGGCGGCCTTCATCCTCCCTGCCTCACCCAGCAGGTCAAGGGCCAGACCGCCTCACCATAGCTGGGCCGTGGCGGCGATGACGACCAGACCAAGCCTGCTATTCATGGCGATTCTGGGACGTTCGCCTGGGAGAAGACCCACGCGGGTCTGGGTTCAGACCGGCCATCCTCGATGTGGACGCGACCCGATCGCCCTGCCATGCTGACTCGCCACGATGGCGTCTGATGATGGTGCTCAGACTACTTCCGCCAGGATACGGGGCTGGCTTGGTGGCGCGGCCTTGATCGCGGTCCTCGCGGGCGTGGGGCTGACGCTTGGGTTCTGGTTCACCGAAATGGACAACCGCGAGGCGGAACAGCTCGAGTCCGACCTGCGGGGACTGGGCTGGGAAGTATCCGAAGAACGGGTCTACGTGCCGTCGGAGTTCTTCAAGACCTCGGAGCTGGAGGTGTTCCTCGTCGGCAACGTCGACCAGTCTCGGAGGCTCTGTGCTCTGCTCTGGGACCTCGATTGGGACGACCACGACGCCACCGTGTTCTACGGGAAGCACCTCACGCGCTGGGACCGGAGTGCCGGGGTCGATTGCCGGACCGGAGCCGTGCAGAGGAGGTAGGTGGCTTCAACTCTGCATCCCAATGGACCAGCCTTTGTCCACCTACGTCTAGCGGGTCACGAGCCCACCGACTCCAGGGTGCGCCGCCATGGCGGCGACGACCAGACCAAGCCGCTATTCATGGCGATCCCGGGGATGCTGATGGACACCCGCGAGAGCATCGACCTGGCAGGAGGCGATGGCGCACGGCCCATGCCCTGGCCGCCTGGACCGCGCCTGGTCCACTGGCGGACCCGTGCCGCGAGGGAAAGTCCCGCGCCCGGGATGTCCCTTCCTAGTACGGGGGCTGTGAGGTGCGGCCCGCGGATCAATGTGGGGGTTCGTCATGCGTACGTTTCGGATGAGCCTGGCGGGGGCGCTGGTCCTCGTCCTGCTCACAGGGTTCGGCCATGGATCGGCGGCCCAAGCGAGCGATGAAGGTGACGGGGACCCGCTGTCCCGGCCGCCGATCCCGTCCGCGGGCTGCGGCAGCTCCGCGGTCGAGCCGGGCCTGCAACGCGGCTACATGGAGGTTGCCGGTGTCGAGCGGACCTGGCAGCTGCAGGTGCCGCCCGTCCACGACGGCCAGACACCACTGCCGCTCGTCATCGGGCTCCACGGCGGCATGGAGTCCGTCAGCTCCAACCTCCTCCTCGCGCTGGCCAGGGAGGAGGGCTTCGTCGCGGTCGCCCCGCGGGACGCCTACCAGGACTTCTGGATGATGTGGGAGCCGCATCTGCCGGGCTACGACCTCAGCCTGGGCAACCCCGACATCGCCCTCGTCGATGCCCTCATCGACCAGCTCGGCGAGGAGCTCTGCCTCGACCTCGCCCGGGTCTACGCGACCGGCTTCTCCATCGGCGCATCGGGCACCTCGGTCCTCGGCTGCGTGCTCGACGACCGCCTCGCCGCGGTGGCGCCGGTCGGCGGGGCGGCCGACCTGGGCGAGACCTGCAACCCGGAGCGGCCCGTCCCCGTCCTGGCCATCCACGGCCTCGAGGACGCGGATGCCCGCTATGACGGGAGCGTCGCTGATTGGTTCCTGGACACCGTCCTGAAGGACGGCAGCCGGGTGCGTGACTCGGGCTGGGGCCAGTGGCTGATGAGCGAGGGGGACTTGTCGATCCCGGATAGCCTCACCGCGACCGCGGTGCGCTACGGCTGTGCGCCCGAGCCCGTCGTCGAGCCACTGGGGGAGGCGGACCACTACGTCTGGGTCTGTCCCACCGACGCGGCCGTCGAGCTCGTCGCCCACGACGGCGGGCACACCTGGTCGTCGAACACGGACGGACGCACGACCGAGCAGCTCATCTGGGACTTCTTCGAGCAGCACCCCATGCCGGAGTAGCTACACCGCGCCGCGTCGGCTGCCTGCGCCAGGGCGGCGACGACCAGACGTCGTACGCCTGGCGAGCGAAGCGGCCGGCGGCCGGCGGCCTCCACCAACCTCACGTCGCGGCTGCAGGAAGTGATGGCGTCCGAGGCGGCGACTGAGGCGATGAAGTACGACGGCGTCGGGCGATCGTGCCAGCCGGAATCGTCGCGGGCCCGATGCCCGGACCTGCCAAGCTGTTCATACTCCACGGATGACGGGCAAATCCCCGCGGTCCCAGCCCCCGACCGCTCGTGGGCATCCTGCTCTACGACGACGTCGAGGTGCTCGACTTCGCCGGGCCTTACGAGGTCTGCAGCGGCACCCGCGATCCATCGGGACGGCCATACGTGGCCGTCGTCACCGTGGGTACTCGCAATGAGGTCAGATGTCGAGGCGGGCTCCGAGTGCGCTCCGACCACCTCTTCGAGGATTGCCCGGCCCTTGATGCTCTCATCGTGCCCGGCGGCCCGGGCGCGGACGAACGCACGCCGATCCAGGATGAGCTGATCCTGCCCTTCCTGCGCGAACGGGCCCGCTCCACCGCGACCGTCGCCTCGGTGTGCACGGGTGCGTTCCTGCTCGGTCGCGCGGGCCTGCTCGACGGTCGCCGGGCTACCACGCACTCGTCGGCGCTCGAGGCACTCAGCATGGAGTTCCCCGCGATCGACGTGGTCGCAGCAAAGGTCGTGGATGAGGGTCCGATCCTCACGGCGGCCGGCGTCAGCTCCGGGATCGACCTCGCGCTGCATCTCTTCGAACGCTGGTTTGGGCCGACCGCCCGTGCACGCGCAGCGCAGGGCCTCGACGGACCCTGGCGCTAGGGCCGCCGCTCGCGTGCGCCAGGAAACCGCGCAACGGACTCATCGTGGCAAGGGGGTGTCTGGGCTGCTCGAGGGCTGGCGTTCGCCGATCCCGACGTCGGGCCACCGTGGTTCCGGGACGCCGATCGCAGGTGTTCGAGTACGCCGATCAGTGATCGACCAGGGCTACTGCGGTTCGCTGCTGGATCGAGCCGTCTCCAGGCCGAGCGCCGTCGCCGCGAGCTCAGCCACGCTCGCGTTCCACTCGCCCACGACCTCGCCGATCGTGCCGCCACTGCGCCACTCGAGGTGGGTCGTCGCGGTCTCGCTGTCGTGCCAGGCAACCGTCTCGTTTCCGACGATGCGTTCGAGCTCGATCTCCTCGACCCCCACGAAGCGCCTGATCTCAGCCTGTCGCTCGAACAGACCGGCCGGATCCGCCACGCACGAGATCGCGAACGAAGCTGCGCGCAGGTCGCCGCCGGCCCACTCGAGGCGGCCGCGCCAACCGCTGGGGGCGATCTCGATCTCGCGCCAGACCCAGCCAGGGAGTGGTGGTACGTCCTCGATCTGCGCCTGCCGCAGCTCGAGCTCACAGCCCTGGTCGTGCGCCGCCGTCGACACGGCGAAGGTGGCCAGCAGCAGGACCACGATCAGGCCAGCCCCGCCGTATCTCCTTGCCGTCGTCCGCATCGCGCTACCTCCAGCCCCTATCGGATCCGCTCAGCCTACCCGGAGCTCATCACTCAGCTGTTCCTCCCGCGACCCGCTCCTGGCGTCCGGCCGATAGACTCGGCTCCCACATGAGCGGAATGCGCATCAGCGAGCGCTCCATCCGCCGGCTCGACTGCTCGTCGTGCGGGGTGAGCTTCGACCACGTCACCGGGTTCCTGCATGACGCCGCGGGTCCCTACGCGTCGTACTTCGCCGCCTGCCATGGCCATCCCCAGCCGGAGGCCCAGATCGATGTGGTCCTGGGTACGTGGGGGATCGACGAGGCTGCCGACCACGTGACCTTCGCCTGCCGCTTGCGCCGGAGCGGCGCGATGATCGTGGACGCCACCGTCGCGATCGACTCGGACGATCCCATCATCGGACGCAAGCTCGGCCGCAGCGCCGCCCTTGCCCATCCCTGGCTCGACCACTTCTGGACCGTCGTCGACTTCCTCGCGCTCGAGGAGCCCGCCATCACCGGGCATCTGTCGGAGGCAGACGGATCGGCCGACGCGCCCTGACCTCGCGAGGCACCGAAGGCCCAGCGTCCCGGCATTCCGGCCAAGGGCCCGCCGGCCGGCTCCGAGCGGATCTGCGCATGCCGATCGGCGTCAGTCAGCCTGCGACTCCGTATCCGACCTGGTACTCGCCGCCCGTGGA
>JASFQX010000202.1:0-4771 GCA_050115215.1 Chloroflexota bacterium | reverse complement strand
TGGGCACGACCCAGATGTACATGCTGCTCGACCAGATCACCCGGGGGGAGGCGACGGAGAGCGACCTGGCCCAGCTCGAACGGCTGGCCGGGATCGTCCAGAAGATGTCCCTCTGCGGTCTTGGTCAGGGCGCACCCAATCCCATCTTCAGCACGCTGCGCTACTTCAGAGATGAGTACATGGCGCACATCCTCGACAAGACCTGTCCCGCCGGCGTCTGTCCCATCTCCAAGCCAGCCGAGGTAGTGGCATGAGCGATGTCTTCACCCTGACCATCGACGGCAAGGACGTCGCCGGCAACGAAGGACAGACCGTGATGGAGGTGGCCGAGGAGAACGGTATCGACATCCCGGGGCTGTGCCACCTCGAGGGCATCACCGATCGGGGTGCCTGCCGCCTGTGCATGGTGGAGATCGCCGGCGCGCCGAAGCTGGCCGCCGCCTGCATGACCAAGATCGCCGAGGGCATGGCCGTCACCGCGCATTCGGAGAAGCTGCTCGAATACCGCCAGGCCATCACCGAGATGATGTTCATGGAGCGCAACCACGTGTGCGCCGTGTGTGTCGCCAACAACCACTGCGAGCTGCAGAACATGGCCGATGAGCTCGGCCTCAAGCATTTCGACCTGCCCCGCATCAACCCTGACGTCGACATCGATGCCAGCCACAAGTTCTTCGCCATCGATCACAACCGCTGCATCCTGTGCCTGCGCTGCGTGCGTGTCTGCGACGAGATCGAGGGCGCACACACCTGGGACGTCATGCACCGCGGTCTCGAGACCCGGGTCCAGACGGACATGGGCCAGCCCTGGGGCGAGTCCACCACCTGCACCAGCTGTGGCAAGTGCGTCCAGGTCTGTCCGACCGGGGCGCTCTTCGAGAAGGGTCGCCCGGTCGGGGCCGGGAGCAAGGATCGACGCCCCTTCCTGCCGTGGCTGAAGGTGGTGCGAGAGGAGCGCGGTCTATGACTGACACCAGGAAGCCAACCGTCGCCACCATCTGGCTGGACGGGTGCTCGGGGTGCCACATGTCCCTGCTGGACATGGACGAGCGCATCCTCGACATCTTCACCCGCTCGGACCTGGTCTACAGCCCGCTGGTCGACTTCAAGGACTACCCCGAGCAAGTGGACGTGTGCCTGGTGGAGGGCGCCGTCTCCAGCGAGGAGGACCTGCACAAGGTCAAGATGGTTCGCGAGCGCACGACCACGATCGTGGCCTTCGGCGATTGCGCCGTGACCTCCAACGTGCCCGGCATGCGCAACCCCATCGGGGTCGAGCCGATCATCGACCGGGCCTACCACGAAAACGTCACCCTCAACGCGCAGACCCCGCTGAAGGTGGTGCCGGCCTTGCTGCCGATGTCGAGGCCAGTGCACAAGGTCGTGAAGGTGGACGTGTTCCTGCCCGGCTGCCCGCCCTCCGCGGATCTCATCTACACCTTGCTCGATGACCTGCTCTCCGGCCGCGTCCCTGAGGCCGCCGGATCCCGTTTCGGTCGCTAAGGGAGCCCCCACCGATGAGCACAACCATCACCATCGATCCCATCACCCGGATCGAGGGCCACTCCAAGATCACGATCCAGCTCGACGAGCAGGGCCAGGTCTCGGAGGCTCACTTCCATGTCACCCAGTTCCGCGGATTCGAGCGGATCGTCCAGGGCCGCCCCGTGCACGAGATGCCCTCGATCATGGCCCGCATCTGCGGCATCTGCCCGGTCAGCCACCTGGTGGCCTCGGCCAAGGCCGTCGATGACATCCTGGCGGTCGATCCACCGCCCACCGGCGCCGACCTGCGACGGCTCATCAACCTCGGTCAGATGGTCCAGTCGAATGCGCTGTCGTTCTTCCACCTCTCGTCGCCCGACCTGCTCTTCGGGTTCGACGCCGACCCCGCGGTGCGCAACATCGTGGGCGTGGCCAGGGAGAACCCGCAGCTGGCCAACGACGGCATCCGCCTGCGCAAGTGGGGCCAGCAGATCATCGAGCTGCTGGGCGGCAAGCGCATCCACCCCGGTGGCATCGTGCCCGGCGGCGTGGCCGATCCGCTGACCGAAGAGGTGCGCGACCGGATCCTGTCCGGGGTGCCCGAGGCCATCGCGCAGGTGGAGCGGGCTATCGCCTGGTACAAGACGGACATGATGAAGTGGGAGGAGGAAGCCTCCACCTTCGGCAATTTCCGCTCCGCCTTCATGGCCCTCGTCGACGAGGACGGCAACGTCGACCACTACGGCGGCGACCTGCGCATCGTCGACGCCGATGGCAAGGCCCTCGTCGATCGGACCGACCCCCGCAACTTCAATGAGTACATCGGCGAGGCCGTGGAGCCGTGGTCGTACCTCAAGTCCACGTACTACAAGCCCATGGGCTATCCCGACGGCATCTATCGCGTGGGCCCGCTGGCGCGGCTCAACGTGGCCGAGGCCACCGGCACCCCGCGGGCCGACGAGGAGCTGCAGAAGTTCCGCTGGCGCGTGGGCCGTGTGGCCGGCTCGTCCTTCCACTTCCACTAGGCCCGCCTCATCGACACGCTGCACGCGGTCGAGAAGATCGAGCAGGTGCTGCGCGGGCCGGACATCCTGTCCACCCATGTCCGCTCCACGGCCGGCATCAACCGCAACGAGGGCATCGGCGCCTCCGAGGCTCCCCGCGGCACGCTCATGCATCACTACAAGGTCGACGACAACGGACTGGTCCAGTGGGCCAACCTCGTCATCGCCACCGGTCACAACAACATGGCCATGAACCGCTCGGTCAGGCAGGTCGCCCGCCACCACGTCAAGGGCGACAAGATCGAGGAGCCGATGCTCAACCGGGTCGAGGCGGTCATCCGCTGCTACGACCCCTGTCTCAGCTGCTCGACCCATGCGCTGGGCGACATGGCCCTGGACATCCAGCTGCTGTCGCCCGACGGCGAGGTCCTCGACCGCGTCACCCGCTGACCGGCTCGCGCCGGACGTGAGCCCCCGACACGCGGAGGTCGCCCACGGAGGAGGGGGCGGCGTCCGTGCCCCCCGCGTGCGCATCATCGGCTACGGCAACACCCTGCGACGCGACGATGGCGCAGGGGCCGTGGCTGCCCGGCTGCTGGCCGCTGACCCTCGTCTCGCCGCTGACGAGGTCGTGGTCGAGGAGCGCTACCAGCTGCTGCCCGAGATGGCGCTCGACATCGCCGACGCCTCGCTGGTGATCTTCGTCGACGCCGACGCGCGCGGCTTGCCCGGCTCGGTCGAGATCCACGAGCTCGAACCGGCCGCGGCGGCCCGCTCCGACGCCGATGCGCGCGCCGAGCCGGGGGCCTCCTCGCATCACGTCGGTGGCGGGGAGCTGGTGGCGCTGGCCGGGGAGCTCACCGGCCGTCGCCCACGCGCGGTGGCCATCGGCATCGGCGTGGCCGACCTCGAGATCGGGGAGGGGCTCAGTGCCCCCGTGGAGGCGGCTCTGCCCAGAGTCGTCGACATCGTCGTCGACATCGTCGCCGAGCACCGCGCCGGAGGCTAGCCCATCATGCCGTCCGGCCGACCCACGAGGTGAGCGCTGTCCTTGCCGGTCTGCCCCGCCCGCGCGTCGTTGGCAGGGAAGCGCGCGCCACCGGCCTGCCGACATCGTGGCGAAGCCGCGAGCAGGGGGCAGCCCGAGGATGACCAACCGATGGAGTCGGCTGGGTCCGTACGTACCCTGGCTGGCGGCCACCGTCCTGGCCACCGCCGGCGCGGCGGTCCTGGAGGTGCGGGGTGCCGATGCTTTCGACCGGTTCCTGGGCCCGCTGTCACCCACCCTCGTGGTCACCGCTGCGGGCGCCGCCGGCCTCGTCGCGCTCGACCGCCTCCGCGCCCGCGGCTACTGGCGTCGTGCCGCCTTCGCCAGGACCTGTCGCGGGCTGGCCGTAGCGACCGCCGCCACGCTGCCGTTCGCTGCGGTCGCCATCGCAGCCGATGCCGCGATCGGGTACCCCCGCGACACCAACGTCACCGGGCCACAGGCCTGGCTGTTCTATCCGTCGGTGGCCCTGGTGGCCGAGACGGTCTTCCACCTGCTCCCGCTGGCGGCCCTGGCCTGGCTCAGCCGCACGCACCTCAGCGGTCGCGCCATCACACCACGAGCGGCTGGACTGATCGCCGCCACGGCCGCCGTCGAGCCGGCGGCCCAGGTCGCGCTGGGGACCGCGCTGCCGCTGTTCACGGCCGGACATGTCTATGCCTTCGGGGTCGTGCAGCTGGTCCTGCTGCGGCGTTATGGCTACGTGCCGATGCTCTGGTTCCGCCTCTGCTACTACCTGCTCTGGCACCTCCTGTGGGGAACGGCCCGCCTGGAGCTGCTGTTCTAGCCTGACGATCGCTGCGCGTCGCGCGTGGGTTCCGGCAGCTCGGCCCCGTCGGGCAGCGGGACCTCCACGATTGGCTCGTCGGCGGGCTGGCCTGTCGCGCGCGTGTCCGCCCTGGCCCCGCGGCCGGCCAGGAGCACGACCACGATGCCGAGGCTGGTCACGACCACGCCGGCCACGTCGAGCAGCGTGACCACCTCGCCGAGCACGAGGATGCCCGCGACGACGCCCACGACCGGAGCTCCGAGGTAGCCGATGCCCGTGGTCAGCGGCCCCAGCGCCTTCACGATCATCTGCGAGGCCCAGAAGGCGAAGGCCGTCGCAAGCGGCCCCGAGTAGAGCACGGCCAGCGCCGTCGGCAGGTTCCACTCGACGGTGCCCAGGCTCTCGCGCTCGAGCAACAGCATGAGGGCGACCATGGGCACGAGGGCCACGAGCAGCTGCCAGATC
>JASFQX010000201.1:0-4791 GCA_050115215.1 Chloroflexota bacterium | reverse complement strand
CCCTCCTCGCACTGCTGCTGCCGCCCCTGACCGGTGCCGCGAGCGACGCGGAGTGGACGCCGTTCGCCGAGGACTCGGACGCCATCTGCGCCGACGGCAGCGAGGTCAACTACCTCGAGCGGCGCGCCGACCCCACCAGGGTCGTGCTCTACTTCGAGGGCGGAGGCGCCTGCTTCAGCGCGGCCACCTGCGACTTCGACGGGCCACAGAAGTCGTACGTCTCCTCCAGCCTGGCCACGCCCGGGTTCCTCGAGGAGCGCGGCGGCATCTTCGACCTCGACCGCCCGGAGAACCCGCTGGCCGACCACTCGTTCGTGTACGTGCCCTACTGCACCGGCGACGTGCACCTGGGCAATGCCGCCACGGACTACGGCCCCGACCTCGTGGTCGAGCACCGGGGCTACCCCAACGGCCTGGTCGCGCTCGACCATCTCGTCGAGACCTACCCCCAGGTGCAGGAGCTGCTCGTCACCGGCACGAGTGCCGGCTCGGTGCCGACCCCGCTGTTCGCGGGCCTCGCCGCGGACCGTCTGCCGGAGGCGCGCATCGTCACGCTCGGTGATGGCTCGGGCGCCTACCCCGACGATCCGGTGCTCAACGGCCTGATCGGCTCGCTGTGGGGCACCGAGCAGGCCCTGCCGGACTGGCCGGAGGTGGATGGCGCCACGGTTCGCGACTGGGGTATCCCGCGGCTGTACCGCTACGCGGGCCGCCACGCGCCGGAGATCACGTTCGCCAAGTTCGACCACGCCTTCGACGAGACCCAGGCCTTCTATGCCGAGCTGGTGGGTGTTGACGCGGACGAGCTGGTCGCGCTCATCGACGAGAACGAAGCCGTCATCGAGGCGGAAGGGGTCGAGGTCGCCAGCTACGTGGCGCCGGGCAGCGACCACACGATCCTCGGCCGGGACACCTTCTACGAGCTTGAGGTCGAGGGTGTCCGCTTCGTCGACTGGGTGGCCGACCTGGTGCGCGGGGAGACGCCGCCGGACGTCCACTGCCGCGACTGTCGCTGACGCACCGCCCAGCCGAAGGGGCCGGCCGCACCGCGCGGCCAATGGGCCCGCTCCCACCGATGGGCCCGCCTGCACGAATGGTCCCGCGCGGCCAATGGGCCCGCTCCCACCGATGGTCCCGCTCGCGCCAGGGGCCCTGCGTCCGGTGCGCCGGTGGTGCATCAGCGAGTACTCTTGCGCATGTGGGTCGGTCGCCCGACCCCCTGACGCCGATCGGAGGGCTTGATGGAGATCTTGTTGATCCTCGGGATCGTGGTGGTGGTCGTGTTCGCCGCCGGCATCCTCATCTACAACGGCCTCGTGCAGCGGCGCCTGCGCATCGACGAGGCCTTCGCCCAGATCGAGGTCCAGCTCAAGCGTCGATGGGATCTCATCCCCAACCTGGTCGACGCCGTCAAGGGCTACATGGGCTTCGAGGAATCCGTGCTCACCGCGGTGACGGAGGCGCGGGCCAACGCGGTGGCGGCGGGCGCCAAGGGCGCGCACGAGCAGGCCGTGGCCGAGAACGCCCTGACCAACACCCTGCGCTCGCTGTTCGCGGTGGTCGAGAACTACCCCGATCTCAAGGCCAACCAGAACGTGCTCGAGCTGCAGGAGCAGCTGACCACCACCGAGAACCAGATCAGCTTCGCCCGACAGCACTACAACGCTACGGTCCTCGACTACAACACCTCCATCAAGGTCTTCCCCAACGTCCTCATCGCCGGCCCGCTGGGCTTCGACAAGCGCGAGTTCTTCGATGCCGAGCCGGAGGCCGAGCAGGTGCCGGAGGTCGATCTGGGCTTCGGCAGGGACAACGATGACGACGGCGGCAAGCCCGCGGCCGCACCGCCCCCGAGCCAGCCACAGGCCCCGCCCCCGCCGCCCCCGACGCAGTCGTCCCCGCCGCCCCAACAGTCGTCCCCGCCGCCCCAGCAGAACCCGCCCCAGCAGAACCCGCCCCAGCAGAACCCGCCGCCTCCACCTCCACCGGCGCAACAGGGCTAGCTACGCCGGCCTCGTCCGCGCACCTCCCTGCGGCCGGGCCTGCGGCTGCCGCCGCGCCACCAGGGCATCGATGACATGACGCTCGTGCGCGAGACCTTCCACCAGCAGATCCGCCAGAACAAGACGCGGTCGCTGCTGCTCATGGCCGCGGTCGTCGTCGTCTTCGCCGTGCTGGCCTGGTTCATCGGCTTTGCCCTCGCGGGCGACCCGGCCAACGCCATCTTCTTCGTGCCCATCGGCGGCATCATCGCTCTCGTCATCGCGCTCGGTGCCTTCTTCGGCGGCGACGGCATGATTCTGGGCGTCTCGCGGGCTCGCGAGGTGAGCGAGACCGACGAGCCCCAGCTGGTCAACGTCGTGCGCGAGCTGAGCCTGGCCGCGAACCTGCCCGAGCCGAAGGTCTACGTCATGGAGGACCCGGCCCTCAACGCCTTCGCCACCGGCCGCGATCCCGAGCATGCCAGCGTGGCCGTCACGCGGGGCCTCCTGGAGCGGCTCGACCGCGAAGAGCTGCAGGGCGTGGTCGGCCACGAGCTGGCGCACGTGGCCAACTACGACATCCGCTTCAGCCTGCTGGTGGGCGTGCTCGTCGGCTCCATCGCGCTCATGGCCGACATCCTCGCGCGCATGACCTTCTGGGGCAGCATGGGCCGCGGTCGTGGCGGCGGTCGCGGCGGCGGCGGCGCCCAGATCTTCCTGCTCGCGCTGGGCCTGCTCGTGGCCATCCTCGCGCCCCTCTTCGCGCGCCTCGTGCAGATGGCCGTGAACCGTCAGCGCGAGTACCTTGCCGACGCCACGAGCGTGGAGCTCACGCGGAACCCCTACGGCCTGGAACGGGCGCTGGCCAAGCTGGGCGCGGACACGCTGAAGCTGGAGGGCGCCAACAAGGCCACCCAGCATCTCTACTTCGTGAACCCGGTCAAGAAGCTCGACCACAGCGCGCGCGGACTGTTCAGCACCCACCCGGCCATCGTCGACCGCATCAACCGGCTGCGCAAGCTGACCGGCCAGCCGGAGATCGACGAGAGCGGCATCGCGGGCATCGCCGGTCTGCGCTGAAGGCCTCTCGCTGACCGATCCGCGAGGGTCGCCAGCAAGCCGGTCAGCCGGCGCACGCCCGACACGCCGACGTCCCAGACACCGGACACGCGGCTGTAGACGAGCATGCCCGCGACCATCAGGGTGGCACTCACGAGCAGGCCACCGGTCTCGTCGGCCAGGCCTGCGCTGATCGGCGCCATGACCAGGAAGGGCGTGACCAGGCCGCGCACGGCCATGATCGAGTTCATACCCGCACTCACCGCCGACTGGCGCTCGAGGACGGCGTAGTCGGCGATGAGCAGCGGCCACGACACGTCGACCGAGGCGCCCGCGGCGCCGAGCAGCACCGTGGCGACCACGAGGACGCGCATGTCCGGTGCGAAGGCGAAGAGGACGAGCGCCAGCGTGCCGGCCGCGGTGCCGGCGGTGATGGTGACGGGCGCGCCCACGCGACCGGCGAGGCGGCCCCACAGGCTGTAGGTGGCAGCGGTCGTGCCGTACCCGAGCAGGCCCGCGAGGGCGATCTGGTCCAGGCCCAGTCCGAGGCGGTCGATGTGCACCATGGCGATGAGCGCGGGCGCCGCCAGGAAGCCCGCGCCGAACAGCAGCTGCGCGGCCGTGACGCGACGCAGCATCGGCACCTCCAGCACGGCGCGGATGGAGTCGGTGGCGCTGAAGCGGTGGACCACCTCGATGCCGGGCACCTCCATGCGGCCGATGGCGAGGCTGAACAGCGCACCCACGAGCGCGATGCCGATGACGACGGGCGCCCAGCCGTACGACGCCGCCAGGACGGTGATGGCCAGCAACGCCAGCGTGCCCGCGGCCGAACGGCCGGTGCCGACGTAGCCGAGGAGCCGGCCGCGTTGCTCGCTGGGGTAGACCGTGGCCCAGATGCGCTGCTGGAGCGGTGCGCCCAGCGCGAAGGCGACCCAAAAGCCGAGCGTGGCGAGCGCGATGAAGAAGGGATCGGGCGCGATCAGGACCATGAGCAAGCCAAGCGCCCCGGCGGCTCGGAGCAGGGCCATGCGCCGAGGCGTCCGTGGGCCGATGCGACCGGCGAAGAGCGTCACCAGGCTGGCCAGGAAGGGCAGGGCGGCGAGCGCGGCCAGGCCCATCGAGTCGAGCCCGTCGCGACGCGCCAGCGAGGGCAGCAGCACGCCCACCAGTGCCATCGTGGCTCCCAGCCCGACGGCCGACGTCAGGTCCAGCGTCAGGTTGCGGCGGACGGGTCCGAGGACCGGGCGCACAGGCAGGCGCGAGAGCGCTGGGATCGATACGGTCGGTGACCAAGCCATGGACACACCTCGAACAGGACACGGCCTGGCCTGCGAGGTGAGCTGTCGGACGTTCCGCTTTCGCCCCTAGTGGGATGAACCCATCGAGATCGGGTCCCCCGTCCCCCGCGTCGCGGGGGTTCGGCCTTGCTTCACTGTAGCGCTCGCGTACGTCCGCTGGGGCCGCTCCTCGATGAAGATGTCGCAATCCTGGGCGGTACTTTCGGTCGGCCCGGCAGTACCCACCGTCGACGCCCTCTCGGCGGGCTCCCGGCCACGGGCCAGGGGTCTGTGCGAAATGGCCAGGATGTGGTGTAATGTCCGGACCGCACCGGCGGGCCGAGATAGCTCAGTTGGTAGAGCACGCGACTGAAAATCGCGGTGTCGCCAGTTCGAATCTGGCTCTCGGCACCACCTCAACGGCGCCGGTCGGTCGCTCGAGGATCGGGCGGAAGTGGCTCAGTTGGTAG
>JASFQX010000200.1:0-4796 GCA_050115215.1 Chloroflexota bacterium | reverse complement strand
GGACCGCCCTCGTCATCGACCTGCTGCTCGCACCTCCGGGCTCGCGCGCCGAGGAGCCGGTCGACCTCTCCCGCTGAAGGACGACACGCAGCGCGGGTGTCTCACGGGCCGGGATCGGTCTGAGCGCCTTCGTCCGCCTCCGCCTCGGCATCGTCGGGGCCGGCGGCATCGCGATAGGCTGACAGCCGCTGCGTGGCGATCGACGAGATGAGCGCGGCCATGATGCCCAGACCGGCGATGCTGTAGATGACGGTCACGAGATTGCCGACGTCGGTGCTGGGGCTGAGATCGCCGTAGCCGATGGCCGCGAGCGTGATGAAGCAGAAGTAGAAGCTGTCGATGGGCGAGAAGCCCTCGATGAGCATGAAGATGACCGTGCCCCCGATCAGGAGCCAGACCGCCACGATGAGGATGCCCCGGCTCGTCCGATCGTCCCAGATGCCGCGCAAGGCACGGGCTACGATGCCGACGGGCATCAGGACGCTGACCGGCAGCGCCAGGATGAAGGCCCGCCAGCCGTGCCAGCGCCGGTGGCGCCGACGTCCATCGTCCACGGTGCAGCTCTCCCTTCACGTATCCCGTGGTGACCGCGGGGACGCCCGCGCTTCCTGGTTGGCGCGGAGCCCCCACACGCTAGTACGCATGGTGCCATCGAGCGCGGAGCACGTGGTCGACGCGATCCGCGTATCTGGTGCCTCAGCAGGGTCGGCCGGGGCGACCGAGTCCGGCGAATGGGACGCCTAACTGGAAGCGCTCCGGTCCCCCGCCCACGATGGCTAGCACGTCGCTCGGGCGTTCCTGACTCTGGATCAGGGGATTGAAGGTTCGAATCCTTCCTCGCCAGCCATTCCCTTTGTCTGAGCGCGAAACGGCCAGCAGGCCTGAGACGAAGCCCAGGGGCAGCACCCGAGGAGCGACCGGGCATAGTGGCGCGTGATCGCCTGAGGGAACGCCACGGCTGATGCGTGTCGTGACGCCTGGTGCGGCGGGTGGCCGAACATCCAGAGCGAGAGTCCCCAGCCTGCTCTCGGGTGCAGAGAGGCGTCGTCTAGCTGACGATGACCACCGCTCGCATCCGTGGGTGGAAGATGCAGAAGTAGGGATACTCGCCGGGCTCGTCGAACGTGTAGGCAAAGGTGTCGTCGAGCGCCATGTAGCCACTGTCGAAGTGGACCTCCGGCGTGGTGGCGGTGGCCGTGTGCGGCAGTGCGTCCTCGTTGACCCAGGTGACGGTCGTGCCGGCTTCGATCTCGAGTGGGCTGGGCAGGTAGAGCGACTTGCTGATGGCCACCTCGACATGCTCACCACCGCTAGCTTGGGCGACGGGGTTCGACGACGCGAGGGCGATGGCGGCCTCGATGCTGCCGTCGCCGTTGTCGTGCAACCAGGCCACGCCACGCATGTCCGCACCGACCAGCCCGAGGTGGAGGTCCGCCACAGCCTGGTCGACACCTCCGAACTCCCCGCAGGCGATGGCCTCCCCTCCGGCGGGGTCGAGGACGCGGACTGCGTGATCCGTCGCGATGACGTCTGCGAATTCCGCGGGCACCGTGCCCTGACCGCGCATCACTGGTGAGCCGAGCGCCTCGATCACCGTGGCCATCGCCGCCGGTGGCTCGGCGAAGACGCCGTCCGCACTGACCGTCGCCAGCGATGCGACGGGTGAGCCGGGCTCGGCGCAGCTCCCTGCGACAAGCTCGACCGGGTGCTCGCTCGAGTCGGCGAGAGCGCCAGCTGGGACCGTGAGCGTGGCGGCGAGGATGACCGATAGAAGGACGATGTGGTTCACGCAGCCTCCGGGCGGCGCGTAGTGCGCCGACTTCGAAGAGTCGTTTCGAGCGCGAATCGTGTCACAAGGATGGAACGAAATCTAGTACCAGCGTACTCTTACTTATGGAGGGGCCCTTGGGGCCTGTGTAGGGCCGGCCGAGTTCGGCTGACGGCAGGTCCAGCCGTGGCGCGAGCGGAGGTGCTCACGGAGCAGGGTGTCGTCCGCACTAGGGGGGACGCAAGGGAGGTTCCACATGCGTGGAGCAGTCTCACGTCCGATCGTCCTGGGCACGTCCGTAGCGTTGGCCGCAGCCGGGATCTCGACTGTCGCTCTGGCCCAGGACGACAGCACAGACGGATCGGGTATCACCACCATCGCCTCGGGCCTGACGAACCCCCGCGGGTTCGATTGGGCACCAGACGGCACGCTCTACGTGGCCCAGGCCGGCTGGGGCGGCGACAACGAAGTCAGGCTCGTGGAAGGCTTCAGCGTCGACAACGGCTTGACGGCCTCGGTCGCCACCGTCACCGACGGGTGTGCCACGCCGATGGTCATCGGCTTGCCTTCGACCCACTGGGTCGATGCCGGTTGGACCTGGGGCGCCATGGACGTCGCCTTCCTCGACGGCGTGCCCTATGTGCTCATCAGCGGCGCCGGCCCGTCGTGGTTCTCGCCCTCGTCCACGAGCGGTGTCTTCCGCATCAACCACGACGGCACGATGACGAGCATCGCCGACATCTCGACCTGGCTGCCGGACAACCCGCCGGAGGAGATCCCCTTCGACTACGGGCAGGACGGCTCGCTCTTCGACCTTGAGGCCGCAGGCGACTCGCTGCTCCTGTCCGAGGCCGTCGGTGGCCAGTTGCTGAGGGTCTCACTCGACGGCGAGATCACCTCGGTCGCCGACCTGTCGGTGGGGCACCTCGTGCCGACCGGCATCGCCGTGGACGAGGAGGGCAACGCCTACATCGGCCATGAGACCGCAGCGCCCTACATCGAGGGCGGCGCACCGGTGCTCAAGGTCACGCCGGACGGGGAGGTGAGCGACCAACTGGTCGGGCTGACGGTCACCACGGACGTGGAGCTTGGGCCTGATGGCGCGCTCTACGCCTCGGAGATGGCGACCGGCTTCTCGGGCGAGACTGCGGAGATGCCCGCGAACTCTGGTCGGATCGTGCGGCAGACCGGTCCTGACTCGTTCGAGGCGATCGTGACCGATCTGCCCTATCCGGTCTACATCGGGTTCGATGCCGACGGACAGCTGCTGATCAGCGGGCCGGCGTTCGGCCCTGATGCCGGCGTCGGGCAGGGGTGGATCGTGTCGGTCGATCCGACGCAGAGCCCGATCTCGTTCGCCGGGTTCGAGCCCGAGATGATGAGCTGCTGACCAGCGAGCAGCACAGAGCGGGCCCCTCCGACGAGCCGGAGGGGCCTCTTCGAAGGCCGAATCCTTTCCACCAGCCATTCCTTTGCCTGAGCGTGCTTCGGGCCGGATCCCATCCTGCACTCGGTAGGGTTGGATCGGCCGTCGGGGTGCTGCCGTTCGTCACTCGCACATGGTCGCGAACATCGCGCTTCTGGTGGCGCTCGTGATCGGCCGGCCGCCGGAGTCCGTGTACGTCCCGTAGGCGTCCAGGCGAGACGCGGCGAACCGGGTGGGCGGCCAGCTGAGCATCGTCCCGGGAGGGTCGATCCGGCCTAGGTCTTCGGTTCGACCGAGGGCGTCGCTCGAGCCCGCTCGTCACTCGACGCGGCGCGAGCCAGGCCGTCGAGGATGAGGTCGAGCCCGAAATCGAAGGAATCAGCGAAGCGGTAGTCGGGCTGGAGCACGTGCTCGGTGGTGAACTCGGCCAGATGCGGGTAGTCGGCCGACCGCTCGTCGAACATCGTCGCGGCCATCTCCACCATCTCGGCGCCACCGGCCCCGGGCAGATTCGCCTCTTCGAGCGCGAAACCGTAGACGTAGCTGTCGACGATGGCGTACGCGTGCGCGGTCAGCGCGAGCGACAGCCCGGCACGCCGGAGGCATCCCAGCACGGCATCGTGGTGTCGGAGGGTCGCCGGACCAGGATCCTGCCTCGACTCCATGAGCGGAGGTGCCCAGGGATGACGAACCAGGACCTCGCGGGCCGAGCGACAGCGACGGCGCATAGCCTCTCTCCAGTCGATATCCGTCGCGGGGAGCTCGATCTCCGCGAACACGACATCGACCATGCCGTCGATGATCTCGTCCTTCGATTCGACGTAGTGGTAGATCGTCATCGGCTTGCTGTCGAGCGCCGCGGCCAACCGTCGGATGGTGAAGGCCTCGATGCCGATCTCGTCGACGAGCTCGATCGCGCCGGTGAGGACGCGATCGCGTGTGAGGGTCGGTCGGCGTGTCTCGGTGGTCATGGCAGCATCCTCTTGACAGCTTCGTACTTAGTACGATAGCGTATCGCGCATTCCCGTACTTAGTACGATAGCACCGCACGACGGAGACCGGACGATGCAGACGATGACCCACAGCGATCCCCTCGAGCAGGCCACCGACCTCACCCGGGAGAGCAGCGAGACGATGCGCGCGGTCATCCAACGGGCCTATGGCTCGACCGAGACCCTCGAGCTGACCGAGACCACCCGACCGACCGTGGAGGCCGGCCAGGTGCTGGTCGAGGTCCAGGCCGCCGGCGTGGACCGAGGGGTCTGGCACCTGATGACTGGCATGCCCGTCCTCATCCGCCTGATGGGCTACGGCTTGACTCGCCCGAAGGTGCCGACCCTGGGCATGGACGTGGCGGGCCGTGTCGTCGAGGTCGGTCCCAGCGTGGAGCGGTTCCAGGTAGGGGACGAGGTCTTCGGGATCGCTCGCGGATCGTACGCGGAGTTCGCCGTCGCCGATGCGGACAAGCTGGCGCACAAGCCGACAGCGATCTCCTTCGAGCAGGCAGCCGTGGCCTCGATCTCCGGTATCACGGCGCTGCAGGCTCTGACCGAGGTCGCGCAGGTCGAGTCCGGCCAGGATGTCCTGGTCATCGGCGCATCG